>SYCH01000048.1 GCA_005787025.1 Actinomycetota bacterium
GAGGCCTTCAAGGAGATCGCGCCGGACTACGGCATCACCATCGTCGACGAGCAGACCATCGAGGCCACCGACAGCGCCCCGCCGGTGGCTCAGGTGAACGCGATCGCCGCCAAGGCGCCCGATGCCGTTCTGGCCGTTCCGCTGGGTGCCGGTTGCGCCACCTTCCTGTCCGAGGTGGCTGCCGCCAAGGCCGCCAACGCGGGGTGGGCCCCGGAGATGTACCTCACCAACACCTGCTCGTCGTCGCTGATCCTCGCATTGGCCGGTGCCGCCGCTGACGGTCTCTACACCTCGAACAACCTGGTCGATGTCCTCGATCCCGAGACCGCCGCGTTGCCCGCGGTCGCCGAGTACCTCGCGTACATGGAGAGCCTCGGCAAGAGCGACATCGTCACCACGGCGGTCGCCGGCTGGCATGCCGCCGAGATGACCGTGGCCATCCTCAAGCAAGCCCAGGAGTCCGGTGTGCTGTCCCGTGCGTCGATCATCAACGCCGCCCGTAACTTCGATCAGGTGGGCTCGCTCACCCGTGAGGGTGTGCGTATGAAGATGAACGGTGTCGCCGATCAATTCATCGCCGAGTCGCTGCAGGTCGTCCAGTACGATGCCGACACCAAGTTGTTCACCAACATCGGGGAGTTGATCACCGAGTTCGAGAGCTGAACGAGCTCGAACAACGCTGGGAACGTCCGTCGACGGCCCGCCCTTCGGGGCGGGCCGTTCGCGTTATCCGTTCACTTCTCCCGAGATGATCACGATCTCGCGGG
Organism: Actinomycetota bacterium; assembly: GCA_005787025.1. Classification (GTDB taxonomy): domain Bacteria; phylum Actinomycetota; class Acidimicrobiia; order Acidimicrobiales; family Ilumatobacteraceae; genus Casp-actino8. Next base: position 768 of record SYCH01000048.1, read on the forward strand.
CGCCGGCGATCTCGGCGATGAACGTCCAATCGTCGCCGTCGTTGTCGGTCGCCCCGCACGCGAATTGGGTGCCGACCGACGTCGAGGCCGGTGTTTCGCAACGAGCATCCCGGAACGTGTAGCCGGCCTCGTCGGCGAGGTCCGTGCTCTCGAGGAACTTCTCGGCCTCGTCCTTGAAGTCGCCGGTGGTGGTCGAGCAACCGGCGAGCATCAGCAGGCCGACAGCGGTGAGGGTCAACGGGAATCGGGCGGTGCGGACCATCACGCCGACACGCTAGACGAGGCGCGGGCCTTGTTCACCGAATCGACCGTCACGATCACCAATGCGATCCAGACCAAAGCGAAACCGACGATGCGACTGGCGTTCAACGTCTCGTGGTACACGAGCCATCCCAGCAGGAAGTTGATGATGGGAACCGAGTACTGCATCGGTCCGAGCACCGTGAGTGGAAGCCGCTGTGAGGCATGGGCGAACAGCAGCAGAGGCACCGCGGTGATGACGCCGGTGAGGGCGACGAGGACGAATTCGGTGATCGAGGCCGATCGGAAAACCGAATCCTCGTAGCGAAGGTGCCACAGCACGAGCGCCATCGCGGGGAAGATGAGGACGATCGTCTCGGACGCCAGGCTCTCGAGCGGGGTCAGGGGGATCTGCCGTTTCAGAAGTCCGTAGATCGACCAGGTGACCGCCATGGCCAAGGCGTAGACGGGCAAGCGCCCGTAACTGATGGTCAGCACCAACACGGCGATGGTCGCCAGTGAAGCACTCACCATCTGCACGGGCCGCAGTCGCTCGTGCAGCACCTTCACCCCGAGCAGCATCGTCCCGAGTGGCGCGATGAAGTAACCGAGAGCCGCTTCGATCACCTTTCCCTCGTTGACGACGATGACGTAGGTGGTCCAGTTGACGGCCAGTAGGGCCGAGGCCAGGGTGACGCGACCCCACAGCGAATCGGTCCGCAACCGGCGGAACAAGGCCCGGAGACGCGAACGCGCGGCCAGTAGCGCGAGGAGCAGCACCACGGACATGGTGATGCGAAACCCGATCAACTCGAGCGGGGCGAACTCTTTCAGTGCCTTCCAATAGATCGTGATGAATCCCCAGAGAAGGTAGGCACTGATTCCGGACACCACGCCGCTGCGATCGGCGCCGCCGGAGGTCACCCGTGCTCCGATGCGCTCACTCGTCCCGGCATCGGCTGTCACGCCTTCTTCCTATCACTCGGCCGATTCGAGTGACGGTTCTCCACTAGCGTCGGGAAGGTGACGGGTATCGAGACGTCGAAAGCGTGGACCGAGTTGGTCGCCGTCGATCGGCCCCGTTCGATCGCCGGGCTCTTCGCCGCCGATCCGGGTCGTGTCGAGAAGTTGACCTTGTCCATCGGTGACCTCGTCATCGATCTTTCCAAGAATCTGATCGACGATCGCGTGGTCGCGATGCTGTTGGCGGTCGCCGAGGAGGCCGACATCGGGGCGGCCATCGGTCGCCTGCTCGACGGTTCCATCGTGAATCTCACCGAGGGCCGAGCCGCTGGTCATACGGTCCTGCGCCGACCCGAGGGCACACGAGGGCTGGTCGACGGAGTGGACGTGGCTCACGAGGTTCACGGCGTGTTGGCGCGCATGAGGTCCTTCGTCGGCGACGTGCACTCCGGTCGCCGCCTCGGAGCGACGGGTGATCGACTCACCACGATCGTCAACATCGGTATCGGGGGAAGTGATCTGGGTCCGTCCATGGCGTACGAGGCCCTCCGAGCCGACCATGTCACCGGCGTACGTTGTCGTTTCGTGTCCAACGTCGACCCCGCGGACCTGGGGGACTGTGTGTCGGATCTCGATCCGGCGTCGACCTTGTTCGTCGTGGCCTCCAAGACCTTCACCACCGCCGAGACGTTGGCCAACGCCCGGGCGGCCCGGAAATGGATCGTCGATGCCCTCGGCGAGAAAGCCGTCGCCTCGCACTTCGTGGCGGTCAGCACGAACCGAGCCGCGGTTCGGGATTTCGGCATCGCCGACGACGAGATGTTCCCGTTCTGGGACTGGGTCGGCGGTCGGTATTCGCTGCCCTCGGCCATCGGCTTGTCGTTGATGATGGGTGTCGGCTCCGACGCTTTCGATCAGATGCGCGCCGGCATGCACCTGATCGACGAAGCCGTTCGCTCCACTCCGGCGCGCTCCAACGCCGCGGTGATGATGGCTCTCGTCGGCGTCTGGAATCGCAACGTTCTCGGTTGCGTCAGCAAGGCGGTGTTGCCGTATTCGCACGACCTGCGACGGTTCCCGGCTTATCTGCAACAACTCGACATGGAATCCAACGGCAAGTCCACGAGGCTCGACGGTTCGCCTGCGCCGTACGAGACGGGCCCGATCGTCTGGGGTGAACCGGGCACGAACTCTCAACACGCCTTCGTGCAACTGATTCATCAGGGAACGAGCATCGTGCCGGTGGACTTCATCGGATTCGCCGAACCGGCCGACGGGGTGTCGCCCGTCGAAGGACCGGATGACGTGCGTCACCGCACACTGTTTCTGAACATGCTGGCTCAATCCCGTGCTCTGGCCTTCGGGCGTTCACGCGACGAGGTGTCCGCAGGCCCCTTCGCCGATCACCGCGTCTTCACGGGGAATCGTCCGTCGACCGTGATCGTGGCCCGACGTCTGTCGCCGTCGGTGCTGGGTCAGTTGGTCGCGTTGTACGAACACATCGTCCACGTACAGGGTGTCATCTGGGGAATCAACAGTTTCGATCAGTTCGGTGTGGAATTGGGCAAGGAGATGGCCCTCGACCTGGCCGACACCGGCTCGAACGACCGCGGTGCCGATCCCTCGACCCACTCTCTGCTTCGTTGGTATCACGGATCCTCGTCCGGATCCGACGGAGGCTGAGTCGCGATGCACCAATTGGAACGAGTGACGAATCTGCTGACCTTGTTGCTGTCGGCGCGTCGGCACGTGACGTTCGACGAGATCCGCAACGAACTGCGCGGGCAGTATCCGGACAATCTGGTGGCGGCGCGGGCCGCGTTCGAACGCGACAAGTCGTTGCTGCGCGACGAGGGCGTACCCATCGATTCGGTGGTTCTGGGGGGCGACCAAGCCGGAACCACCGGCTACCGGATCCTGCGGTCCGAATACGAGTTGGGCGACATCGATCTCGAACCGGACGAAGCCGCCGCCTTGCGCGTCGCGGTGTCCACCATCCGCATGGGTCAATCCTGGGGCGTCGAGGCTCTGTGGAAGGTCGACATGGAGTCGATGCCCATCGAGGGCGATGACGCCACTCCGGTGGTGGCGGCGAACCTGCCCGTCGATCCGCGCCTTCCGTTCCTGCACCGGTCGTTGGCGGCGCGTTGCGTGGTGTCGTTCGATTACAACGGCAAGTCACGCGAGGTGCGACCGTACGGACTGTTGGCTCGTGACGGATGGTGGTACCTGGTGGGCCACGATCGAAGCGTCGACGACCTGAGAACCTTCCGAGTCGATCGCATCTCGGGAGAGGTCGAGGTCGGGGACCAAGGCGCCTTCACGATCCCCGACGGTTTCGACGTGAGGGCGGTGTTCCCCGCCGATCCGAAGTTGCTCCCCGACAACGTGGACGTCGGTTCCGACGTGGCCGAAGTGTTGGTCGACGCGTCCGATGTGGGTGTGGTGCTGAACCAGTACGGCACGGAGGCGGTGGTGTCCGAGCGTCCCGATGGTTCCAAGGTTTTCGCCATCCCCTGCTCGAACGTGCGAGCCTTCGAGCAGTGGCTGTTGGGCTTCGTCGAACGCGCCGAAGTTCTGTCACCGCCGTTGCTTCGTCAGCACATGGTCGAATGGCTCGAGTCGATCGGAGCGCGCGCATGACGCGCCGCGGTCCGCGTCCGGTCAACCTGAGGCTGCGTCGGTTGCTGGTGATGCTCCCGTGGCTGCAGGAGCGGGGAACCGTCCCCACCGCGGAGATGGCCGAACACTTCGGGATGACGGTTCCCGACCTGATGGCCGATCTCACGTTGGCCTCGTTGTGCGGAGTTTCCCAGGACCCGCGTGATCTGATCGATCTGTGGGTCGACGAGGAGGCGGTGCACTTCGGCATCCCGAAGTACTTCAATCGCCCTCTGCGTCTCACGGCGCCGGAGGCTTTCAGCCTGGTGGCGTCGGCGACCGCGGCGCGCAACCTGGCGGGCTCGGATCTTGATGGCGCGCTGAACCGAGCGGTGGACAAGGTCGCCCGGGCCATGGGAATCGATGACGTCGACCAGCTGGTCGTCGAATTGGAGACCCCTGATGCGGTGGCCGACTTCGCTCGGGCCGCCGAAGCGGGCCGGGAAGTGACCATCATCCACTGGTCCGTGAGCTCGGGCGATTCCACCGAACGACGGATCGTTCCGGTCGAGGTCTTCGCGGAGGCGGATCACTGGTACGTGCGAGCCTTCGATCTCGGCGTCGAGGCCGAACGCATCTTCCGCCTCGACCGCATCGAGAGCCACCTCGTCGGAGAAGCCCGACATGACGTGGATCTCGGACCGCGACGTCCATGGTTCTCCGATGCGACCGAAACGACCATGGTGACGATCGAGATGGATCCGGCATGGATGTGGGTTCTCGAGCAGTATCCGGGGGTCACGATCGACGAGACGGCAACGCCGAAGCGCAAGCGTTGGGTATCGGTCACGATGCCGGTGAGCAGTGAACGGTGGTTGAAACGCGTGTTGTTGCGCCTCGGCGACAATGCCCGGGTGGTGGGGCCGTCGCAATGGACCGGCTTGGCCGCGGATACCGCCCGCCTGGTGCGGTCACGCTACGGAACGAAGTAGTCGCTCGTCTGCTCGATGGACTCGATCGCGTGTCCGCGCAACAGGTGTGGCAACAGTTCCGCAGTTGCTCGGGCATCGTGCAACGCGTCGTGGGCTTGGTCGAGCCGGATCCCGTAGTCCTCGCACAGCGAGCCGAGCCGGTGGTTCTTCAGGCGCTGGGGGTCAAGGCGGCGTGACAGGTCGAGGGTGCACAGCACTCCGACCCAATCGAGTGGGATCCCCACCCGATCAGCCGCGGTACGCAAGAACCGGGTGTCGAAGGGGGCATTGTGGGCCACCACGATGCGCCCGGCGGTGAGCGCGGCCACGGTGCTCATGGCCCGCCGCAGTCCGGGGGCGAGCAACAGGTGACGACGTCCGATGCCGTGGATGTGTCGGGGTCCGAGGTCGGCGGTCAGCACGCGAGGAGGACGCACGTGTGTGCTCCAGTTCCGTGTGATACGTCCCGACGGATCGGAGAGGATCACCGCCACCTGCAAGATGCTGTCCGACGGACGCAAGCCGGTGGTCTCGAGATCGACCACGGCATACCCTAGAGCGGAGCGGGGAGAAAGGCTTGCGGACATCTCCCTCACCCTACGGCGGGGGTGTTCGCGGTCAGCTGGCTGAGCGCAAGCCGCGGGCGCGCACACCGATGGGTGCGGCCACGGTGAAGCCGGCCAGGTGTCGTTCCTCCTCGGACTCGCCACCCCAGAAGCCGTATTCGCGGTTGTCGCGGGCGAACACTTGACAGTTGTCGTTCACGGGACATGTGCGACACAGCAGCCGGGCCTGGGCCTCGCGGCGCACTCGCGCCTGAGGACGCTCGGCCTTGGGAGGGAAGAACAGAGTGGTCTTTCCCTTACACACCGCGTGGTCCATCCAGTTGAGGGAGGGGGACAACTTCAGTTCGGACGACTCGATGGCTGACATGGTGACCGCCTATCTGCGAGGAGCTCGGTTGGAATCTCTGTTGGGGGAGAAGTTTTGAGCGGC
>SYCH01000244.1 GCA_005787025.1 Actinomycetota bacterium
CGCGAGGAACTGACCCGAGAGCTTCGTCGCGAGAGGCTCCCCGTGAATCGCGTGATGGAGGGTCCCCAAATCGAGGCCGAGATGGCCGCGCTCAACTACACCGACCTCGAGACATTGCTCGCCGCGATCGGGGAGGGACACGTCGGGGCCCGGGCCGTCGCGCAGCGCCTGGGACAACGTTTCCAGTCGAACGACTCCGATGAACGCCTCCCGGCGTCCGTTCGTCATCCTTCTGAGCTTCGGCGCAAGTCGAACAACGTCGGTGTCCACGTGGAGGGCTTCGATGACGTCCTCGTTCGCCTTTCGAAGTGCTGCACGCCGGTCCCCGGTGACGAGATCATGGGCTTCATCACCCGCGGTCGTGGGGTCAGCGTGCATCGCTCCGACTGTGCCAACGCCGGATCGTTCGCCGACGACCAATCGGCGCGTCTGGTCGACGTCGAATGGGACGGATCATCGATCGGAACGGTTTTCCGAGCCGGAGTGGAGGTGGTGGCGCTCGACCGCTCGCGGTTGTTGCGCGACGTCGCCAACGCCCTGTCCGAGCAACACGTCAACATCGTCGCCTGCAGCACTCACACCGGTGGAGATCGGGTGGCCAAGATGCACTTCGAATTCGAGTTGGCCGACCCCGGCCACCTGGAGTCCGTCCTGCGCACGATCAAGCGAATCGACGGCGTCTACGACGCTTTCCGCTCGGTACCCGGACGTTCCGACGGCATCGATTGACGATCGGCCCGGACGGATTCCGGACCGTTCGGCCCGATCCTCGCCGGTAGCCTTGGCGTTGTGCCCGAGTTCCAGACCAGTCCCGGCATGCGGGACGTCTTGCCCCCCGAGTCGGCCCGTTGGCGACGGTTCGTGCGCACCTTCGACGAGACCGTCTCGGCCGCTGGATACGGCCAAGTGGTTCCCCCACTTCTGGAAGACATCGGGGTCTTCCATCGGGTCGGTGAGGCCACCGATGTCGTCACCAAGGAGATGTACGACTTCGTCGACAAGGGCGAGCGCCACGTGGCCCTGCGGCCCGAGCAGACGGCCAGTGTGTGCCGCGCCTTCGTCCAGCATCGCCCCGCCACGCCGTGGAAGGTTTGGTACGCCGGTCCGAATTTTCGCTACGAGAAGCCCCAGCGCGGGCGCTACCGCCAGTTCGACCAGGTCGGCATCGAAGTTCTCGGTCCGGATGATCCGTTGCTCGACGTCGAGGTGATCGCCCTCGGCTGGCGGTTCTTCCAGCGACTCGGACTGCGGCAGGTGACACTGATGGTGAACAGCCTCGGCGAACCGGATGACCGGGCCCGCTTCGTCGCCGCCCTTCACGCCCACTTCGAGACCAACGTCGAACGCCTCACTCCCGAGAGTCGCGTCACGCTGGCCAAGAACCCCCTGCGGGTCCTCGACTCCAAGAGACCCGAGGACGCCACGGTGATCGCCACCGCACCGCGCATCGACGATTTCCTCGGCGAGACGGCTCGTCGCAGTTTCTCCGCCGTGTGCGACGGGTTACGCGCCCTCGACATTCCCTTCGTGATCAACGATCGCCTGGTCCGCGGGCTCGATTACTACCGTCTCACCACGTTCGAGTTCGTGGGCGGAACGCTCGACTCCGCGCAGAACGCACTCGGAGGCGGCGGTCGTTACGACGGATTGGTCGAGGATCTCGGTGGACCGGCCACGCCGGGAGTCGGATTCGCCATCGGACTCGATCGCACGTTGCTGGCCTGTGACGACGAGAAGGTCTTCACCACCGACGTGGAGCGCGTCGACGTGTTCGTCGTCGACACCACCGGTGGGCTGAACGCGCTGCTGCTCACCGATCAACTACGCGAGAACGGAATTCGAGCCGATCGGGCCTACGAGAACCGCTCGATGAAGAGCCAGATGAAGGCCGCCGACCGCAGCGGTGCCGTCGTCGCCGTGATCATCGGACCCGACGAAGCCGAATCCGGCACCGTCGTCGTGCGACCGCTGCGCGACGGGGGAGAGCAATCGAGCGTGTCCCGCTCCGACCTGACCAACACATTGAAGAGAGTTCTGTCATGACCACATCGAATCGCCAGACGTCCATGCGCACCCACATGTGCGGCGAGATCTCGGGCGGACTCGTCGGCAAGACCGTGTCGGTGTGCGGCTGGGTGGCCAAGCGACGCGAGCACGGCGACAAACTGGCCTTCGTGGACCTGCGCGACCACACCGGGATCGTGCAGTGCGTCATCGACAACGCGGTCGACGTTCGCAGCGAGTACGTCGTTCGCGTGACCGGCGTCGTTCGGCCTCGTCCGGAAGGAACCGTCAACGCCAACATCGCGACCGGAACCGTGGAGATCGGCGACTGTGTCGTGGAGGTGTTGCGTTCGGCCGAGCCGCCGCCGTTCCCGGTCGATCAACGCGCCGACGAGGTCGACGAGAACGTGCGTCTCCAATACCGCTACCTCGACATCCGTCGCGAGCGCATGCAACGCAACATTCGAACCCGCGCCAAGGTCAACTCGGCCGTGCGCGACGCGATGGAGCGCCAAGGTTTCGTCGAGGTCGAGACCCCCATGCTGGTTCCCTCGACCCCCGAGGGTGCCCGCGAGTTCCTCGTTCCGTCGCGCAAGGAGCCGGGTTCCTTCTACGCCCTTCCCCAGAGTCCCCAACTGTTCAAGCAGTTGCTGATGGTGGCCGGAATCGATCGCTATTACCAGATCGCCCGTTGCTTGCGCGACGAGGACCTGCGAGCCGATCGTCAGTACGAATTCATGCAGCTCGATGCCGAGATGAGTTTCGTCAGTCAGGACGACGTCCTGGCTGCCATCAGCGAGGCCGTTCTGTCGGCCGCCGAGGCCGTCACCGGCGAACGACCCGACCCGATCGAGCGCATCACCTGGCGCGACGCCATGGAGCGCTTCGGAGTCGACAAGCCCGATCTGCGGTTCGGCATGGAATTGAAGGAACTCACGA
>SYCH01000245.1 GCA_005787025.1 Actinomycetota bacterium
ATATGCTTCCTCATTTCTGGCTCGTACTATAAAACTGACTCCTGGTTTTCTGTTTTGATTCAGGATCATTTCTTTCCATAAATAGAATAGGGACCTTAGGTCACTCCACGGTACATTGATAATTCGTGACCTAAATGGCTAACCTCATCGACACCGACGGACAAGGCGTGCAGTTGATCACCGATAAAGGTGTGGTGGTGAACGGCGTGGAGTACGAAATCGATTGCCTCATCTACGCCACCGGCTTCGAGGTGGGCACCGAGTACACGCGGCGATCGGGTTACGAGTTGCAGGGTGTCGACGGCGAGACCCTCACGCAGCATTGGGCCGACGGCACCCGCACACTGCACGGTTTCCACAGTCGCGGATTCCCGAACTGTTTCATCGTCAGTCAGACGCAGTCGGGGTTCACCGTGAACTTCCCGCACATGTTGAACGAGCAGAGCATCCACCTGGCTCATCTGATCGCGCACCTCGAACAGAACGGACTCACCCGAGCCGAGGTCACCGCCGAGGCCGAGGAGAAGTGGGTGCGCACCATCGTCGATCTGGCCCAGAACAACATCAAGTTCCTCGAAGCCTGCACACCCGGCTACTACAACAACGAGGGCAAGCCGGCCGCGCGCAGTCTGCAGAGTGGCAGCTACGGCGGTGGCCCCGTGGCCTTCGTCAAAGTGCTCGAGCGCTGGCGCGAGCAGGGTGAGTTGGACGGTCTGGAAATCTCCTGATCAGGTGGCGCACTCGGACTCGGTGACCGTGACCGCGAAGGGGCTGGTCTCGTCGAAGTCCACGTAGAAGTCGGGGGCCTCGTCGGGCGTGGGGATCTCGTCGAGATCACGCAGTCCCTCGGCCACCTTGGATGCGCCACCGGAACGGCTCAGCCATTCCTGGAACGGTTCACCGGCCTTGCGCTCCTCGGCGAAGCGACGGATCACGCGGGCCGCGGCCACCGGCGCGTTCTTGGCCGGCAGGCGCAACGCCTTCTGTCCGAAGTGGATCTGCTCGTCACCCACGAAACCGCCGAGCAACATCTGATAACCGGGAATGGCCCGACCGTTGGCGCGACGCTCGGCGCCGAAGAAGCCGATGTCGGACGCGTGATGCTGGCCGCAACTGTTGGTGCAACCCGAGATGTTGATGCGCACGCCGCCCACCTCGGCCAGACCCTCTTCTTCCAACTGCTCGCCGATGGCCTTGGCCAGACCGCGACTCTGCGTGACCGCGATGTTGCAGGTGTCGGCACCGGGGCACGCCACCACGTCGCGGGCCAGTTCGGCGCCGGGTCGGGCCATGCCGATGGCCTCGAGGCGCGCGTAGAGCGTGGACAGCTGATCCTCGCGCAGTCCACGGAACACCACGTTCTGACGGTTCGACAGGCGCACGTCGGCGCCGAGTTCGCGTTGGATGGACGCCAAGGACGTGAACTGGGCCGCGGTGATGTCGCCGAGAGCCGCGTAGGCGACCGCCGACACCGAGCCGTTGCCGGCACCACGAATGACGCTCGTCTGTTCCCACCGCGTGTACGGATCGCTGCTGCGCAACGTGACCGCCACACCCTGGCCGACGGCGGTGGCCTCGCCGGCCTTGCCGGCGGGAGCGTCACCGGCGGTCACCACTTCGGGCGGGATACCACCGGGCCAGGTGGAGGACGCGGGCAACGTGTGGCGGATCTTGATCACCCGACGACGCACCTCGTCGATGCCCAACTGGTCGACGACCCACTTCAGTCGCGCGCGCAACTTGTTGTCGCGGTTGCCGGTCTGTTCGAAGACGCGCAACACGGCCTCGATGGTGGGCAACAACTCCTCGCGGGTGGTGAAGTCCTCGAGGGCTAGGGCCGGATGCGGCGTGGCACCCAATCCACCGGCGATGTACACGCGGAATCCCGGCTCGATCGAACCGTCGTCGTTCGTGCGCGACACCGCCACCACGCCGACGTCGTTGAACATGGCCTGCCCGCAGTCGGTGCTGCAGCCCGAGAAGTTCACCTTGAACTTGCGGGGCAGACGCTGGCCCAACGGATTGCGCACGAAGTGCCGGAACACGGCCTCGGCCCACGGCGTGACGTCGATCTTCTCGTACGGGCACGCACCGGCCAGATGGCAGGCCATCACGTTGCGCACCGTGTCGCCACAGGCCTCGCGCGAGGTGAGGCCGACCGCGGCCAGTTCGCGCAACAGCGCGGGGATGCGGGTGAGTTCGACGAAGTGGAACTGGATGTTCTGGCGCGTGGTGATGTGGCCCCAGCCGCGCGAGAACTCGGTGGACAGACGACCCATCAGATCCAGCTGTTCGGGGGTGATGGTTCCGGCGGGCAACTTGATGCGCACCATCTGGTTCGTGCCGCCCTGACGCTGTCCGTAGATGCCGTTGTTCAGACGCATCACGCGGAACACGTCCTCGCTGATCTCGCCTTTGAGATACTGATCGATGGCGATCTCGAAGCGTTCGATGTCGCGCAGTTGTTCGGCGTCGAGGTCGCGCGGTTGGGGGGCGGGGGCGATGGTCATGTTCGTCTTCCTTCTAACGTCCGGTGTTCTCGCCCACCTCGCGGAGGGCGTCGTGCAAGGCGCCGCGCAGGCGTCGGGTTTGTTCGGCGGATAGATGCGCCACCAGTCCGGCACCGGGGTTGCCGATGTCCTCGACGGTGAGCACGACTCGGGGCTCGGCGTCGTCATAGTCGTCGCAGATGGCCACCGCCCACGACACCGGGGTGGCGTCGTCGGTGCCGGGGGGCAAACCGTTCAGGCCGATGGGTTCGTCGTCGATGCTGCGTCGCACGTCAGATCACCGCGTTCGTTTCGACGGAGCCACTGGTGAAGTCGAACGCCGCCACCGCGCCGATGACGATGGTGGCCGGTGACTCGACGTGCGTGTCGGCGAGATCGGCCAACGTGGTGCGCACCGTGTGTTGCTCGGGACGCGTGCCCCAGTGGATGGCCGCGACCGGCGTGTTCGGCGAGAGCCCACCGCTCATGAGGCGAGCGGCGATGACGGCGCGCTCGGCGACGCCCATGAGAATCACGATCGTTCCGCCCACCTTGGCGAGCGCCTCCCACTCGACGTTGGTGGAGCCACCGCGCTCGCGATGGCCGGTCACCACCGTGAACGAGGCCGACACGCCACGGTGGGTGACGGGAATGCCGGCGGCCGCGGGAACACCGACAGCCGACGTGATGCCGGGAACCGTGTCGAAGGGAACCCCGGCGGCGCGCAACGCGTCGGCTTCCTCGCCGCCCCGTCCGAACACGAACGGATCGCCGCCCTTCAATCGCACGACGTTCAGACCCTGCTGACCGAGGTGCACGAGCAAGGTGTTGATGATCTCCTGCGGCGTGGGTCGACCCGGTTGCTTGCCCACGTCGATGAACTCGGTACCGGGACGCGCCAATTCGAGAATGGCCGGATCGGCCAGACGATCGTGAACGATCACGTCGGCATTGGCCACCAGACGCGCGGCCTTCACCGTGAGCAGATCGGCGCTGCCCGGACCGGCACCCACGAGGAACACGGTCATGCCGTCACCGCGTGGGGTAGATCGATGCCGTGCGTGGCGAGGATCTCTTCGATGATCGGTTTCCAGTCGACGTCCTCGGTGCTGCGACCCTCGGCGTGGAAACCAGCGCGACGATGCGCCAGATCGTCGA
>SYCH01000246.1 GCA_005787025.1 Actinomycetota bacterium
GCACCACCGCGCCGGTGATCCACCACAGTCCGCGACCGACGAAACGGGCGGCCCGGGGGAATCCGTCGCTCGGCCGCAGACGGATGCGCGATGTCGTTCCACCGGTCGAACCACTTCCGGTGCCCGGGGTCGGAATCTTGGCCGTGGCCTCCAACACCCGCTCGCGCAAACCGAGCGGAGTGGCCAGAACCGGTGCCGCGCCGAACAGCGCCAACGGGGCCATCTTGCCCTTGGTTTCCTCGCAGGTCTCACAGGATTCGATGTGACGAGCCACGCGCTTGCGAATCAGCACGCTGAACTCGCCGTCCCAGTCGCGCAGGATCTCATCGAGGGCGGCGCACTCGCGGCGACCGGACTTGGCGACGACGAACGCCCCGAGACTGCGGTCCACGCGTTCGCGCATGCGATGCACCAAGGAGTAACTCTGCTCGGGGGTGACTCCGAGGGCGTCGGCGAGGTCCGAGCCGTCGAGGCCCTGGCGGATCGACAACTCGAGGATGAGCTGGTCGCGATCGTCGAGCCCGGCCGCGGCCGCCCGCACGAGTGAGGCCAATTCGGCGAAAGCCACGGAGGATCCCTCGGCATCGGGATCAGTTGGTGCGACCACGTCGGGGACCGTGCTCGATTGGAAGTCGGTGGGCGTGGTGCGCCGACGCCGCTTGGTGCGTCGGTACACCTCGTTGCGCAGAACCGCGTACAACCACGGTTTCAAACGATCGGGGTCGCGAAGCTGACCCAATCGTTCGGCGGCGATGCAGAAGACGTCCTGCACCATGTCGGCGGCGTCGTGGCGATCCGAGAGCATGGCCGCCGCCGTGTCGTAGAGACCACTCGCGTAGCGGTCGTAGATGGTGGCGAGAGCACCTCGATCCCCCGACAGATGGGCGGAGATGAGTGCGGCGTCGGAGAGTGTCGTGCTCATGATCGATCCGGCGCCGCATGTCGTACGAGAGAACGACCGGCGGAGAGCCTCGCGCAAAGTCTGCCCGAAATCGTGCTGCTGTCGTTCATGAAGGGCTCATCCGGATCCTGAACCAACGGGTCACCGATTCCCCGGCGGCCAGAACGACCGGTGCATCGTTGACCTGGTTCGGAGGGCCGGATTGTGGCTCTATGCAGGTCGCATGCGATGGTTCGTCGTAGAGGACCCAGTGAGTGCAATCGGAAGAAAGCGTGAGATCGACGTTCGCGACACGGAACGTCAAGACTTCGTCCACGGCGTTCGATCGGCCGTCGAAGCGACCGACGAAGCAATCGTCGATCGGGCCGGCGGGCCGGTCGACGCGTTCGTCGGTGGCGATTCCGGTCTCGTCACGACGCAACATCGTTCGGAGTTCCGTCGGTGAGGACTCGGGCTTCACGAACCACGGATGCCAGCCGACCATGACGGGCATATCCTCGTCGGCCTCCACGGTCAGCCGCATCGACAGCGACCCACGGCCGACGGAAACGTGATGAATCACGCGTCCGAGGAAGGGCCAATCCGGTCCGAGATCCGCGCGCAGTCGCACCGACGAGTCGTCGGCATCGATGACGTCCCAACGACGATCGAAGGTCGTTCCATGAATCGAATGCGGAGCGGCCGACTCGCGAAGACGATGCGAACGACCGCCGAAGGACAGTCGAGCATCGCGAACCCGACCGCAATAGGGGACCATCGGGTAGCAACCCCATCCGAGGGGATGATGGGCGAGGGGATGATCGGCCCCGATGAGAAGTGGTGTTCCGTCGAACACGAGCTGGGTCAGGCGTCCACCGTGATCCGGGTCGATCGTGGCGAGGAGACGACCGTCGTCGGAGCGGAAAACGTCGGGAACGTGATTGTCCACCCGGTCATTGTTGCCCGTACGATCGACGCGTGCGTGCACTGGTGCAACGAGTCAAGCGGGCCTCGGTGGATGTCGTCGACGACGCGACGACCACGCGGGTCGGCGAGATCGGCGCGGGTCTGTTGGTTCTCGTCGGCGTGACGCACACCGACGACGAGCGGATCGCCTCGAAGATGGCGGAGAAGATCTGGCACCTGCGCGTGATGGACGACGACCGGGGTGTCATGAATCTCTCGGTGGCCGACACCACCCGCACGCTCCTGGTGGTGAGCCAGTTCACGCTGTACGGCGACACGTCGTCGGGGCGTCGTCCGGGTTGGGTGGCCGCGGCGAGTCCCGAACACGCCGAGCCGTTGGTCGACCACGTCGTCGGGGAATTGCGGCGACTGGGTGCCGTCGTGGAAACCGGTCGGTTTCGGACCTACATGAACGTCGAGTCGACGAACGACGGCCCGACGACGGTGATGATCGAGTTGTGACGGAACGAGATCAAGTGCGTCGCAGAGGACGTCGACGCGCCCACAACATGCAGATCAGCACCGCCGCGAGAGCAACGATCCAGGGTTTGTCCCCGAACCTCACGTAGACGGTGTCGCCCGTGCGCACGGGAATTTCGCGGCTGATCACGGCACGTTCGCTCACCCCCGTTCGCGCGAACACGTCGCCGGCGGGGCTGACGAAGGCGCTGAAACCGGTGGGAGCCACCTGAACCACCCAGCGCCCGGTCTCGATGGCTCGCAACCGGGACGAGGCGATCTGTTGCGACTGCAGCACGGTCCAGGTGTAGCTGGAACCATTGGTGGGATTGATGATGAATCCGGCTCCGAGAGCCACGCCCTCGCGGGCCCGACCACCGAAGAAGACCTCCCACGAGATGACGACCGCGGCGCGCTCGTCGCCGTCGTCGGTGACGAAGTCGAGCACCGCTGGCGTGGCGCCGGCCACCGCGTCGCGTGGGACCTGGTCCACTGGCGCGCCGAGCGATCGCAACAATCCGCGCATCGGCATGTACTCGCCGAAGGGTACGCGTCGCACCTTGTCGTAGCGATCGAGCACCGTTGCCGACTCGTCCACGATGACCTGGGCATTGGTGAAGCTGTCGCTGTCGACGTCCTCGGTGACCCCGACCGCGAACGGGGTTTCCAACCGCACCGATTCGCCCGCGATTTCGTCGATCTCGTTGCTGAGTTCGAAGTCGGCGACGTCGATGACGTTCTCGGGCCACACGATCAGATCCAGATCGCTCCCCGAGATCGTGGCGGTGGCGGCCAAATGTCGCTCGACCACTTCGCGGGGATCGGTGTCGATGGCACGAGTCCCTTGTGGCCCGCCGCCCTGCACGGCGGCGATGGACAAAGTTCGGCCGGTGTCCTCGGTCCGACTCATCGCCGGGAAGGAAACGAGCCAGACAGCGACGCCGAC
>SYCH01000247.1 GCA_005787025.1 Actinomycetota bacterium
ACAAGTACAACGCGAAGCTGACGCCGCCGATGTATTGCAGCGGTCGCCAACGCAACAGCATCACCGGACCACCCGAAACGTTGCCCGCCACGATGATCGCCGCCGTTCCCAGAACCGGTCACAGAGCGGTCGTTCCCGGGAAGGCCGTTTCCGCGTCGAACCGGACGGCGGAGACGAAAATGGCACCAAGACCGATCCAGCCGAGGAGTCCGCGAAACGCCGACGGCAATCGAAGGATCGCGCTCGCAACGAGAGCCAAGAGGGCGCCGATCAAGATCTCCCAGGCTCGAGTGTGGGGCAGGAAATACCCCGAATGTTCACCCGGCTGCGCATGGTGCACCGAGGCCCAGAGGGAACCGGCGATGGCCACCGTCGCGAACGCGAACAATGCCGGTCGCCAGGCTCGACGGGCGAGACGCACGATGACGACGACCGCCAGTGGCCACACCAGATAAAACTGCTCCTCGACGCCGAGGGACCAATAGTGCTGCAGCGGCGACGGGTTGACGACCCCGGCGAGATAGTCCCCGGTCAGCGAATCCAGAACCAGATTCGCGCCGAACCCCACCGCGCCGAGGCCGACTTGGACCAACTGCCGCGCCTGGTTTCGTTCGAACACCGCCACACCCACGACGACGGTGATGATCGCGACCAACGTCGCCATCGGCACGATGCGGCGAATGCGGCGGGCCCAGAAACCGGACAGCGATATCCGCCCGTCCTGCTCGACCTCACGGATGAGAAGAGCGGTGATGAGGAAGCCCGACACCACGAAGAACACGTCCACCCCGACGTAACCGCCCGACACGGTCGAGACGCCGAGGTGATACAGAATCACGAGAATCACCGCGACGGCTCGTAGGCCTTCGATCTCGGCCAACTTCGGATGGCCAGAATCGCGCATTCGGAGAAGCCTAACGATGGGTCACACGACGGCGATTGATCCCAAATTGCCGCCCGGAGGAGATGCGATCTGGTGGGCGTGACGGGACTCGAACCCGGGACCTCCACCGTGTCATGGTGGCGCTCTAACCAACTGAGCTACACGCCCGAAAGCCCCCTCAGCCTAGCCCCGCATCCGCCGTGACCAACCGGATCGAGCCCGTCATTCATTTCAGACGCAGAGCCACCTCGTTGGCCAGCAGCCTTCCGGCCCGGGTCAGTCGGGCTCGACCACCGTCGACGCTCAGCAGGTCGTTCATCATCATCAGGTCGTCGGCGTCGAACGACTCCACCGGCACGCCCGCCGTGGTGCGCAACGACAGCTGCAGCCCCTCGATGCGACGCGCGTCGGCGTCCAACGTCTCGCCGGCCGATTCGGCGCTGCGACCCTCACCGATCGCCTCGATGAAACGTTCGGGCGTGCGCACGTTCCACCAGCGCCGACCGGCACGATGCGAATGGGCCGCACTCCCGAAACCCAGGTAGTCACCCTGTGACCAGTACACGCGGTTGTGTCGACATTCGTGTCCGGGCACGGACCAGTTCGACACCTCGTAGTTCGCCATCCCCGCGGCAGTCAACAGATCGTCGACCAACTCGTACATCTCGGCTTGAACGTCGTCGTCGGGATGTCGGGCGGGATCGTCGGCCAACGGCGTGCCGGCCTCCACCGTCAAGCCGTACGCCGACACGTGAGTCGGTTGCAACTCGAGAGTGGCAATAACCGTCCGTCGCCAGTCATCCAGCGACTCACCATGAACCCCGTAGATGATGTCGAGGTTGATGTCGTGCAGTCCCGCGTCGCGGGCGAAGGTCATCGCCCTCACCACGTTGGCCGGATCGTGTGTGCGACCCAACGACGTCAACACGTGGTCCTGCATCGACTGCACACCAACACTCACTCGGTTCACTCCCCCGTCGGCGAACACTCGCATCATCTCGGTCGTGACGTCGTCGGGGTTGCACTCGACGGTGAACTCGCAATCGTCCGTTCGCGGGATTCCGGTCAAGGCGTGCATCAATGAATCCGGCGGAACGCGGGTGGGGGTTCCCCCACCCACGAAGATCGACGTGGCCCGCGGCATGCCGCACTCCACCGAACGGGTGATCTCGGTGGCCAGCGCGTTCAGATACGCCGGAATCACGTCGTCCCGGTCGGTGAAAGTGGCGAACGCGCAGTAGTCGCAACGATGACGACAGAACGGAATGTGCACGTACACCCCGAAGTCGGCCGGTGCCTCCATCACGTCGTCGGCCGGAACAACAAGCCAAGGTCGTCCAAGGTGGCGGCCACGTCCTCGGTGGCCACGTTCAACATGGCGGCGATGGCACGCACGTCGTCGGCGCGCACCGTGAGCACCTTGCCGTTGAAGTCCCCGCGCTGAACTTGGATCATCGACAGGAAACGCCCGAGCATCTCGTACGCGGCACCCTTCTTGGCGGCCAAGGCCACTAGGTCGACGGCCATCTTGCGCCTCGGAGCCGAACCGTCCACGCCGCTGACCGAGTCACGGGGCAACAGTTGCTCGGTGGGCACGTTGTAGATCTCGGCCAGGCGATGAAGGCGGGGCAACGACACCGAGCGCTCGCCGCGTTCGTAGGCACCCACCACCGAGGCCTTGAACTCCTCGTTCGACACCGACTCCAGTTCCTG
>SYCH01000049.1 GCA_005787025.1 Actinomycetota bacterium
GAATTGTTGGATTCGAGTACGTCGATTGGCGATCTGGTCGATCGTCTCGGGGCCTGAAGGTGACGATGACCCGCTGACGGTGGCAGGATTGGGAAGAGGAGTGATCATGGCCGAACGAGTCCACAAACAGAAGCAGACGTCCGATCGCTCGGATGAGGTCGGCGCCGAGGCGAGTGCCACCACCGAACAGGGCGACAAGTTGCGGGCCGAGCTCGACGATCTGCTCGACGAGATCGACGACGTGCTGGAGTCCAACGCCGAGGACTTCGTGAAGTCCTACATCCAAAAGGGTGGTGAGTGAGTGGTGCCGATGTTCGGACCGGAGAACGACCCGGGCAGCAGTTTCGTGACTTTGCTCCGGCGAGTCGGAATCGAGCCGTTCGGCGTCGGTGATGCCACGGGCGGAGTCGCCCCGTTGACTCCTCACGCCACAACCGTTCTGGCCCTGCGTTTCGACGGTGGTGTGGTGATGGCCGGCGATCGTCGCGCGACCGTGGGGAACCGCATCTCCAACCGTGAGATGGAGAAATTGATGCCGGCTGATCGCTTCAGCGGTGTGGCGATCTCGGGTTCCGCCGGACCGGCCATGGACATGATCAAGGTCTTCCAGTTGCAGCTGGAGCATTACGAGAAGCTCGACGGTCGCGCCATCAGTCTGGAAGGAAAGGCGAACCAGCTGTCGCAGTTGGTTCGCGCGAATCTCCCCGCGGCCATGCAGGGTTTCGGGGTGTATCCGATCTTCGCCGGATACGACCTGTTGCGGGAAACCGGTCGGTTGTGGGACTTCGACGGCACCGGAGGGCGGTACGAGGAACGAGACTTCGTCGCCACCGGTTCGGGTGGTGGCGTCGCGGGAACGGTTCTGAAAGTCGGCTTCCGGCCGGCGATGCCGGTCGAGGAAGCGGTGACGCTGGCCTGTCGGGCGTTGCACGAGGCGGCCGACGTCGACGCGGCCACCGGTGGCGCTGACGCTCTGCGCGGGATCTACCCGGTGGTGGCCACCATCACCAAGGACGGCTGGATGCGTCGTGCCGACGACGATTTGGCTCCGCGATTCGAGGCGTTCCGCACCGAACAGCGCGCGATCATGGAGGGAGGTGCGTCATGAATCAGCCGTTCTACGTGTCGCCCGAACAGGTCATGAAGGATCGGGCCGACTACGCCCGCAAAGGAATCGCCCGTGGTCGGGCATTGGTGGCGGTGCAGTACGTCGACGGAATCGTGCTGGTGGCCGAGAACACCTCCAACACCTTGCGCAAGATCAGCGAGATATACGACCGCATCGGTTTCGCCGGCGTCGGCAAGTACAACGAATTCGATTCCTTGCGCCGGTTCGGTGTGCGCAACGCCGACGTGAAGGGCTATCAGTATTCGCGCGACGATGTCGAGGCCCGCAGTTTGGCCAACGAATACGCCCAGATCCTCGGGCAAACCTTCACGCACGAGATGAAGCCCCTCGAGGTCGAGATCCTCGTTGCCGAAGTCGGATTCACCCAAGAATCCGATCAGTTGTTCCACATCATGTATGACGGCACTCTGGTCGACGAACAGGGCATGAGTGTCCTCGGAGGAGACGCCGAGGCGATCTCGGCCCGCCTGTCCGAGACGTGGCGTAAAGAAGACGATCTGCGCGCGGCCGTGCGCGGTTGCGTGGCCGCCCTTTGCGGTCCGGACCGCACCCTCGGGGCCGACGACACCGAGGTGGCGGTGTTGTCGCGTTCGAACGGGCGTCGGTGCTTTCGTCGTTTGGACGACGTCGAGGTGTCCGGCTTCCTCGCCTGAGCCCCGCGCACACCCGACGGGGACGGTGGTGCGCGACGGCCGGTCGAGTATCTCGACCGTTCACCGATGTCGATCGCGAACTAGGTTTCGCCCATGGATCGACGCATCTACGGGCTCGAGAACGAGTACGGCGTCACCTGCACCTTGAAGGGTCAGCGACGTCTGAGCCCGGACGAAGTGGCGCGTTATCTCTTCCGCAAGGTGGTGACGTGGGGACGCAGCTCCAACGTGTTCCTCGAGAACGGTGCGCGCCTGTACCTCGACGTCGGTTCCCATCCCGAGTACGCCACGCCAGAGTGCGATTCGATCTATGACGCGGTCGTTCACGACAAGGCGGGCGAGCGCATCCTGGAGTCCTTGCTCGTGTCGGCCGAGGAGCGTCTGCGCGAAGAGGGCATCCGTGGCACGGTGTATCTGTTCAAGAACAACACGGACTCGGCGGGTAACAGTTACGGCTGCCACGAGAACTATCTGACCGCTCGGGGCGACGATGCCGAGGCGCACGCCGCGGTGCTGATCCCGTTCCTCGTGTCGCGGCAGATCTTCACCGGGGCCGGCAAGATCGTCCAGACCGCTCGGGGTCCCGTGTATTCGATCATGCAACGAGCCGATCACATCTGGGAGACCATGTCGTCGGCCACCACCCGGAGTCGACCGATCATCAACACCCGCGACGAGCCACACGCCGATGCCGAACGCTTCCGTCGTCTGCACGTGATCGTCGGAGACTCCAATATGAGCGAGTACTCCACGTTCGTGAAACTGGGTTCCACGGCGTGCATGCTCCGCATGCTCGAGGATCCCATGGTGGTGTTGCGGGACATGACCCTGGAGAACCCCATTCGTGCCATCCGCGACATCAGTCACGACATGTCGTGTCGACGTACGGTGAACCTCGCCAACGGCCGCGAGGTGAGCGCCCTCGACATCCAGCGCGAGTACCTCGACCGGGCGTTGCGATACTCCGAGACCAAGGGGTTCCCCCCGATGGAGCAACGCGCTCTCGAGATGTGGGAACACTGCATCACCACCATCGAGAACGACCCCTTGAAACTCGATCGTGAGGTGGATTGGGTGATCAAGCACCGACTGCTCGACTCCTACTGTCGGCGTCACGGAATCGATCTCGGCGATCCGCGAGCCCAATTGGTGGACCTGCAGTATCACGACCTGGTGAGCGACCGCGGTCTGTTCAACAAGTTGCAGTCGCACGGACTGGTGGAGACGATCTGTGCGACGAACGACGTGGAGACCGCGATGGACACCCCGCCGCAGACCACGCGTGCCCGATTGCGTGGCGAGTTCATCCGCGCCGCGAAAGAGCGCAAACGTGACTACACGGTGGATTGGGTGCACCTGAAGTTGAACGATCAAGCCCAGCGGACGGTCCTGTGCAAGGACCCCTTCAAGAGTCGTGACGAGCGTGTGGAGCGATTGATCGCTTCCCTCTGATGATCCAACCGATACCGTGGGGTTCGCATGGAATCGGAGACGGGAATCGTGGGCGAGTTCGGCCCGGACACGGCCGACGAGGAGACCGGCGAGTCACCTCGCGTCGATCCCAACGAGCGTCGGCGTCAGCAGATACGGGCGGTCTGGGAGTGGGTCGCGGTGGTGGCGGTCGCCATAGTGGCCGCGTTGTTGATCCGGCTGTTCCTCTTCCAGCAGTACTACATCGACGGTCCGAGCATGCAGAGCACCCTGATGCCCGAGGATCGGGTTCTGGTGAACAAACTCTCGTACAAGATGCACGACGTGAATCGGGGTGACGTCATCGTCTTCGACCGACTCAGTGGGGTGAACAACCACGATGATCTGATCAAGCGGGTCATCGCCTTGCCGGGTGAAACGTTGGAGGTTCGATCCTGTGAGGTGTTCATCGACGGGCTTCGTCTTCGGGAGCCGTATCTGAACGTCGAGCAGGTGGCGGCGATCGAGCCCGCCGCGCGCTGTGGCAGCCACACCGACATCGCCCCGGAGACGGTTCCCGAGGGAATGGTGTACGTCATGGGGGACAACAGGACCCAGAGTTTCGACAGTCGTGACTTCGGCCCGATCGACGTGGACGAGATTCGCGGTCGTGCCTTCGTCGTGATCTGGCCAGCCAGTGCCTGGGCCTGGCTCTGACGTCTCCCGCCGTTCAGGCACCGGTTCCGATCTGGGCCGCGTACGCCTCCATCATGCGGTCGGTGTGATCGCTGAACACGCCGTCGAGGCCCATGCGAAAGGCGTCGTTCAGCACATGATCCTGTTGCATGTCCCAGCCCAGGGTGTAGAGGTCGAAGCGGTGGAACAGGGTGACGAGACCTCCGTTCCAGTCGGTGTGGTGCATGTTGATGCAGTCGATCCCGGATTCGGCCAGGACCGCGGCCCGTCGCTCGGCGCCCTCCTTGATGCGGGCGAGGCGGGTGGAGTCCACCAGCCGGGCCGACGTGAGCGGGCGCCAACTCGCCACGGTTCTCCAATCGTGGTGGCACAGCCACAGACGCGACTCCAGTAGAGGTTGTACCTCTCGAACCACTTCGATGACGGCGTCGACGGCCGTGGGGTCCTTGACGTCGAGTGAGAGGTCGAAGCCACCCGGGCAGTAGCGCAACATGTCGGCCAGTGTGGGCACGTGTTCGGGAAGGTCGTCCCGGTACACCGCGGACAGCGGGATGCGACGGCCGCGACGCTTGACCACTCCGTCATGATCGAGGACGGCGACCCCGTCGGCCGTGAGCCAGACGTCGCTCTCGAGACCGGTGGCACCGAGTCGAAGAGCCAATTGAAAGGCGGCGATGGTGTTCTCCGGTGCGTGAGCCCGCGCCCCGCGGTGGGCGAAGGCCACCGGTGGGTCCAGCAAGGATGGAAGCCGCTGTTGCTGCACGAAACCATTGTGACACGAGTGTCTCGCCGAGTCCTTCTCACCGAAGCGCGACCCCGTCGGCGTGATCCCTAGACTCGTCCCGTGTTCAACATGTCCGGCAGCGAGATCGTGGTGATCGTGTTGTTGGCGCTCATCGTGCTCGGCCCCGAGAAGCTTCCCGAGGCCATCCGCCGGTTCGGACGGGTCTACGGCGAATTGAAGCGAATGAGCACCGGATTCCAGAGCGAGTTTCGTAACGCTCTCGACGAGCCGATGCGTGAATTCCGCGAGACGGCACAACTGACCAAGGACGCGGTCATGCGACCGGTGAACGAGGTGCGCGACACCGTCAAGGAGGCCGGTCGCGCCTTCGACGAAGCGGCGAGGCCGGACACGGTCGATCCGTCGGAGTCTCCGTCCTCATCTGAAGACGGGGGCGAGGCGTCGTGAGGTTGCCCCGCCTCAAGAAGTCGCGAGCAGCGAGAAGCGACGATGCGATGACGCTCACCGAGCATCTGGCCGAGTTGCGCAGTCGTCTCATCCGTTCGGCCCTGGCGATCGTGGCCGGGATGATGGTGGTTCTGGCGTTCTACGAGCCGGTCCTGGATTTCCTGCGGCAACCGTACGACAACTTGTGTCAGCGGCGCCCGGATCTGGTGTCGAATTGTGATTTCTTCACCCTGGGGCCATTGGAGGGATTCAACGCTCGTTTGCGGATCTCGTTGTACGGCGGACTGATTCTGGCCTTGCCGGTGATCCTCTGGCAGATCTGGCGTTTCGTGGTGCCCGCGTTGCACGCCAAGGAGAAGAAGTACGCCATCCCCTTCGTCTTGTCGTCGGTGGTGCTTTTCGCTTTGGGCGGATTCTTCGCGTACCTGACCCTCGACAAGGGTTTGGAGTGGTTGATCTCCTGGTCGGGCAGCGACGTCCAGCAGGCCTTCCAGATCAGCAAGTACGTCAGTTTCGTCGGTTTGATGATGGCGGCATTCGGCGTCGGTTTCGAGTTCCCGGTCCTGCTCGTGTTCTTGCAGCTGGTCGGAGTCTTGCGACCCCGTCAACTGGTCGAGGGCTGGCGCATCGCTTTGATGCTGATCGTGGTGCTGGCCGCCGTGATCACCCCGTCGGGAGACCCGATCACGTTGGCTTTGCTGTCGGTGCCGCTGGCGCTGTTCTACTTCATCGCGATCCTGATCGGATATCTGGCCACCCGAGGACGCGTGGCGACCGAATAGTCGTTCGTCCGCGCGGTCGAACGGGCAGACTGTCTCGGTGAGAACCGACCGGCAGGAGCTGATCGCCCATCACGGCTTTCCGCTCGATCGTTTCCAGATCGAGGCCATGGATGTGCTCGACGCCGGTGAATCGGCGGTGGTGGCGGCTCCGACCGGTAGCGGGAAGACCGTGGTTGCCGAATACGGCATCGCAGCCGCGTTGGCCGACGGACGCCGAGCGTTCTACACCGCGCCGATCAAGGCGCTCTCGAATCAGAAGTACAACGATCTGGTGACGCTCTACGGTCGTGACCGCGTGGGCCTGCTCACGGGTGACAACGCGGTGAATGCCGACGCCTCGGTAGTTGTCATGACCACCGAGGTGCTCCGGAACATGATTTACGCGCGCTCACGAGCTCTCGACGATCTGGCCTGCGTCGTCCTGGACGAGGTGCACTTCATCCAGGACACCTACCGCGGTCCCGTGTGGGAGGAGGTCATCATCCACCTTCCGCGGCACATCCAACTCGTGTGCTTGTCGGCCACGGTCAGCAACGCCAACGAGGTCGCGGACTGGATCACCACGGTTCGGGGTCCCACTCGGTACGTCGTCGAGGACAAGCGACCCGTCGAGCTGGAGAACCTGTACATGGTGGGGGACAAGTCGACCGAGCGCGAGCATCTCTTCGCGACGCTGGTGGCCGGTCGTCCCAATCCCGAGGCGGGTCGCCTCGAGGACCAGTCGCGTCAGGTGCGCGGTCGTGGTTCGGTCAAGGGCAGACCCCGTCGCACGTTGTACACCCCTGCCCGCATCGACGTCGTCGAACGACTGCGTGACGAGGGACTGCTGCCGGTCATCTATTTCATCTTCAGCCGTAACGCCTGTGACGAGGCGGCGGCCTCGTGTCTGAAGCAAGGATTGAAGTTGACCACGCCCGACGAGAAGAATCGCATCTCGGGGATCATCCGCGAGCGACTCGGTGATCTAGATGACGACGACCTCGACGTGCTGGGATATCCGCAGTTCGTGGCGCAGTTGGAAGCCGGTATCGCGTCCCACCACGCGGGCATGGTGCCCCCGTTCAAAGAGACGGTCGAGGCGTGTTTCGTGCAAGGCTTGGTGAAGGTGGTGTTCGCCACGGAAACTCTGGCCGTCGGGATCAACATGCCGGCCCGATCGGTGGTGATCGAGAAGTTGTCGAAGTTCACGGGCGAACATCACGAGTTCCTCACGGCGGGTGAATTCACCCAATTGACGGGTCGTGCCGGGCGCCGGGGTCTCGACGACCGGGGTCACGCCGTGGTTCTCTGGAACCCGTTCGTGGGTTTCGACCAGGTCGCCGGGCTCGCCAGCAGTCGCTCGTTCCGGCTGACCTCGAGTTTCCGTCCGACCTACAACATGGCGGTGAATCTGGTGCGCTCGTACTCCAGCGAAGAGGCCCGTCACTTGCTGAACCTGTCGTTCGCCCAGTACCAAGCCGATCGAGAGGTGGTGAAGATCGAGGCCCGACTGGACCGTCGCGCCGAGGAACTACGGGAATTGCGCGAGGCCGCCGAGAGTCCCTACGGCGACATTCACGAGTATCGCGCCCGACTGGAGGGCACCGTGGGCGCTCGCAACGAGGGCTCCATCGAATGGCGTCTCTCCACGCTGCGACCGGGTGACGTCATCCACGTGGCCAAGGGCAAGGTCGTCGGCCGAGCCGTCGTGCTGTCGTCGGCCAATCGCACCGGCGGCGTGAAGTTGACCGTCGTGACGGCACGTCGCGCCACCCTCACCTTGTCGGCGCGGGACTTCGCCGAGCCACCGAACGTGTTGGGGGCCGTCGAATTGCCGCTTCCGTACGCTCCCGGACGTGCCGAGTTCCAACGTCAGGTCGTCGAGCGCCTGAAGGACACGAGGTTGGTGGAGTCGACGTGGACGTCACCGGGAACGTCCGGGTTCGCCTCGCACCCGGTGGAGGACGACCCGAACCTGCCGGAGAGATTGAAGACCGCCGCTCGGGCCGATCGTGTCTCCCGTGAAGTCGAGGAGTTGCGTGATCGGGTGCGCGGTAAGGGCAACTCGGTCGCGCGAAAATTCGAGAAGGTGTTGCGCATTCTCGATGAATGGGAATACGTCGACGGTTGGTCCCTCACCGAGAAAGGAGAGTCGTTGGCCCGCACGTTCCACGAGTCGGATCTCTTGATCGCCGAGTGCCTGTCGCGCGGGTACCTCGACGGACTCGATCCCGCATCCACCGCCGCGTTGGCGTCGGTGTTCGTGTACGAACATCGGTCGAGCGAGCCGCCGCCGGCGCCGTGGTTCCCCTCGCAGGAAGTGCGCAAGAAGTGGCGACGCATACAGTCGACGAGCACCGAGTTGTCCGCGGTGGAGCAGTCGGCGTCGCTGAATCCCCACCGACCTCCCGATCCCACCTACATTGCCATCGCGTACGCCTGGGCGGCCGGAGAGGGGTTCGCCGAGGTGGTCGAGGCCGAGGAACTGTCCGGTGGTGATTTCGTGCGGACGATGAAGCAGTTGATCGACCTGTTGCGTCAGATCGCCACGATCTCGGCGGTTCCCGAAACACGACGTGCGGCCGAGGCCGGAGCGGAACTGCTCCTGCGAGGGGTCGTGGCGGCCTCCTCGGCTTTGCCGACGGTGGCACCGTGACCATCGGCAAAGGAGCCGACTGGGGTGTCGAGGGCGAGGTGCCCGCCGACGTGGTCGCCTGCGACGGTGACCGCGCGTTGAGCATGGCTATCGGGGACGGACGTGACGCCGTCGTCGCCGGGGGCGACATGGCGCTCACGATCGGCGCGTCGGTGATCCCCGGGATCGGCGACAGCGGGCGTCGTCTGCCGATCGATCTGATGGACGTCGAATTGATTCGTGGGGGCCAGCATCACGTCATCGTCGCCTCGTCACACGTGATGATCCACGGTGTTCGTCGTCGCGGAGGGCGATTGCGTGGTGAGGTGCACTGGATCATGAACGCGCAGTACTACGACGGTCGCGATCTGGTGCCGCGCGGTCACCCGAACGACGGACGTTTCGAGGTGCTGTCGGTCGATCCTCGCATGGGCCCACGCCAGAGGTTGCTCGCGTGGAGTCGCGCGCGAACCGGCCGTCACTTTCCGCATCCGCGTTTGTCCGTCCGATCGGTGAAAGAGATCGTGATCGAATGCAGCGGGGCGATCGTGGCGGTCGATGGTGTCCGGGTCGGACGCGCCGATTCCGTGAGTGTTCGGGTGCGCGCCGACGCCGGAGCGATCTGGATCTGAGGGTCGCCTCTCACGGTCGGGCATCGGTTACGGTTGGAACATGCTCGAGGTCGACGCTGCCAAGTCCGTGGTCATCGACGCCGTCGACGCGCGGGCCGATCGGCTGATCGAAGTCAGTCGGTCGATTCACGCGCACCCCGAGCTGAATTTCGAGGAGCGATTCGCACACGACTTGCTGTGTGACGTGTTGGAGTCGGCGGGACTTCCGGTGACGCGACACGCCTACGGCGTGGAGACGGCCTTCGAGGCGGTTGCCGGCGATGTCGGTCCGGAGATCCTCGTGCTGCTCGAGTACGACGCGCTGCCGGGAATCGGTCACGGGTGCGGACACAACGTCATCGCCGCGGCGGGCCTCGGTGCCGGCCTGGCCGTGGCCGGTCTGGCCACCGAACTCGGGGGCCGGGTCCGCATATTGGGCACCCCGGCCGAGGAGGGTGGCGGCGGCAAGATCTACCTGGCGCGAAACGGCGCCTTCGCCACCGGGGACGCGGCCATGATGGTGCACCCGGCCGATGCCGACTTGTTGCGCATGCATTCGATCGCCATTCACACCGCCGGCGTGGAATATACCGGACGCGCCGCGCACGCCGCCGCGGCCCCGTGGGAGGGTCGCAACGCTCTCGACGCGGCCGTTCTCGGATACATGAACGTGGCCGCACTTCGGCAACACATTCGTCCCACCGAGCGTGTGCACGGCATCATCACCGAAGGCGGGGAGAAGCCCAACATCGTTCCGCGGCGTGCGGCGGCCAATTGGTACGTGCGCTCCGACACCATCGAGTCGCTGCAGCCCTTGAAGCGTCGGGTGCTCGACTGTCTGGAAGGTGCGACGTCGGCGTGCGGATGCACGATGTCGGCGACATGGGACGACGTGGCGTACGCCGACGTCCGCGACAATCGAGCGCTGGTGGCCTCGTACGCGCGAAACATGGCGGGACTCGGGCGCGAGGTTCTGGATCCGGACGTGATCGGCCGACGCGTGACCGGATCCACCGACATGGGGAACGTGAGTTATCTGTTGCCGTCGATTCATCCGATGGTGAAGGCGGCGCCAGACGGAACGCCGATCCACACCGAGGACTTCGCGCGCCACGCCGGGTCGGAGTCGGGTGACCGAGCGGTGGTGGCCGGCGCCAAGGCCATGGCCATGACGGTGGTCGATCTCTGGACCGACCCGGTCCTGCTGGACGGGGTGAAACACGAGTTTTCCCGGGTTGCATCGTCGGTCGACGTGCTCGGGGTCACCCGTTAGGGAGGGCTCGCATTACCGCGTCGTCGCGGGTCCACCCACTAGCGTGACCTCTCGTGACGGTCTACGCCCCCGAGGAGTTCACCCCTACGGAGTCCGACGTCCTGCGACGTTACTTCACCAATCTCGATGGTCCGGTTTTCGCCTTGGTGAACCTGCCCGAGGTCGTCAAGGGAGCCCTCTTCGCGCGGTACAGCCGTAGCTCCAAGAGCCTGCGTCGCCTTTTTCTCGACGAGTTCGTGGGCGATCTCGACATCGCCGGTGATCAAGAGGTCGACGCCACCATCGGTCTGGAACGCGCCGAGGAACTCTATGAGAAGGTGTTCTTCGAGTACGGCGACGACTCGGTCGCCCAGCTGGGTGGCGTTCACTTGGCGTGTGAGCAGGCGTCCAACGTGCTCACCAAGATCCTCGAATGGGGACGTCTGGCCAGCTATCTCGAACAGAGCACTCGTTACATCGCCTACGACTCGCGTATCGCGGGTCGCTATCGTTTCTATCGCGACCTCGACGTGCTGAACTCTCGA
>SYCH01000248.1 GCA_005787025.1 Actinomycetota bacterium
CTGCAACGCACCGTGATCGGGTTGGCGTAGCGGCGACAGTCCGGTGATGGACCAGCCTTCCTGCTGGAGATGTCCGGCGATCATCTCGGCGGCTTTCCAGGTGTTCCCGGTGAGGCTCTCCACGAGCAGCGCTGCTGTCATACCCCCGATTCAACCACGCGGATCGGGCCGGCTCACACTTTCTTGAGCGGCGCCCAGGCCAGAAGCAGGTGCTTGCGTCCCCGATCACGGAAGTTGATGACGGCCTCGGTCTTGTCACCCGTTCCGGTGACGTCGATGATGACGCCCTCTCCGAACACGGCATGCTCGACCGTGTCACCCACCCTCAACCCGATGTCGTGCGCATTCGATTGCTCCGCCGGTCGCACTCGTCCGGCGGACATGGCGGCATCCACCTGACGCTCCCGGAATTCGTCGTCGGGATCGAACGACGAGGTGACCTTGCCGCGAGCGGTCCAGTTCTCCTCGCGGGTGAGACGGGTCGACGAGCGGGTCCCCACGTTTCCCTCGTCGTTGATCAACTCGGCCGGTATGTCGTCGAGAAACCGTGACGGCGGGTTGTACTGGGTGGTGCCGAACTGCTGACGACTCCAGGCGTGCGAGATGAACAAACGCTCCTGCGCGCGCGTGATGCCCACGTAGGCCAGCCGTCGTTCTTCTTCCAGTTCGTCGGGATCGGTGAGCGCACGGTTGTGCGGGAACAGCCCCTCTTCGGCTCCGACGATGAAGACGATCGGGAACTCCAAGCCCTTGGCGGCATGAATGGTCATGAGCACGGCCTTGTCGTCGTCGTCCAATTCGTCGGCGTCGGACACCAGCGACACCTGTTCGAGGAACTCGTCGACCACGGCGAACTCCTTGGCCGACGAGATCAATTCGCCGATGTTGTCGAGCCGACCAGCCGCTTCGACACTGTCGTCGTTCTCGAACTCCTGCACGTATCCGGACTCGTCGAGAACCCGTTCGAGCAGGTGACCGGGGCTGCGGTCCTCGTCGGCCGACACGGCTTCGATCAAGGTGACGAAGCTCTCGATACCCCGTTTGGCCGCGCCCGACACCCCGGCCTCGCCCGCTCGTCGCAAGGCGTCGAAGAACGAGATGCCTTCGTCCTTGGCGAAGGTGTCGAGACGGTTGACGCTGGTCTCGCCGATTCCGCGCTTGGGAACGTTGAGCACGCGCTTGACACTGACTTCGTCGACCGGGTTGGTGACGACGCGCAGATAGGCGACCGCGTCTTTCACTTCGCGGCGGTCGTAGAAGCGTGTTCCTCCCACCACCTTGTACGGAACGCCGAAGCGCATGAGGATCTCTTCCACCACACGACTCTGCGGGTTCGTGCGATAGAAGACCGCCATTTCGCCCCACGTGCGCCCGGTGCCCCGTAACGAATTCATGGTGCGCGCGACGAAGGCCGCCTCGTCGCCCTCGTCGTTGGCGTGGAACCGCACGATCGGCTCACCGGCACCGGCTTCGGTCCAGAGCGCCTTGGGTTTGCGACCGAAGTTGCGCGCGATGACCGCGTTGGCCGCGTCGAGAATGGTCTGGGTGCTGCGGTAGTTCTGCTCGAGCACCACCACCGACACGTCGGGGAACGCGTCCTCGAACTGGGCGATGTTGCGGAAGTCCGCGCCGCGGAACTTGTAGATGCTCTGGTCGGTGTCGCCCACCACGCACACGTTGTGATGACGGGCTCCGAGCATGAGCACGATCTCGTTCTGAGCCACGTTCGTGTCCTGGTACTCGTCGACGAGGAGGTACTTGAACCGGTCCTGGTACATCGCCAGCACGTCGGGGTTCAGACGGAAGAGGCGCACGATGTTGACGAGCAGATCGTCGAAGTCCATGGCGCCGGCCTTCACCAGTCGCTCCTGGTACTCGCGATAGACGTCGGCGTGCTTGCGATCGAAGATGTGGGCCGCGCGTTCGGCGGCGTCGCCCGGCGACCACAGTTCGTTCTTCCAGTTGGAGATGACGGCGTGCACGTTGCGCGGGGTGAAGCGTTTCTGGTCGAGACCCAGATCACGGATGACGTAGCCGGTGAGACGCTGGGCGTCGGCCTGGTCGTAGATGCTGAAGTTCTTCGGATATCCCAGTCGCTCGGCGTGGACCCGGAGAATGCGCACGCACGCGGAGTGGAACGTGGAGACCCACATGGAGTTGGCCACCGGGCCGATGAGGCTCTGGACCCGGTGTTTCATCTCACCGGCGGCCTTGTTGGTGAAGGTGATGGCCAGGATGCTCATCGGGTGCACGTCGTGTCGCGAGATGAGGTTGGCGATGCGATGCGTCAGGACGCGGGTCTTGCCGGAGCCGGCACCCGCCACCACGAGCAACGGGCCGTTCACGTGCTCGGCGGCCTCGCGCTGATCGGGGTTCAAGCCGTCGAGGGAGATGGGGGTGATGTTGCGGGGAGCCCGAGCGGCGAAGGGAGCCGGCTCGTACGGTTCGGGCGAGGATTCGTCGGTGTGGGCGGCGTCGAGGTCGTCGGGGGCCTCACGGACCGGAGGTTCGTCGCCGAACAGGTCGTCGTCGTCGAAGAGGCGCTCGGGTCCGGTCATGGGTGTCCCAGCCTAGATCGGGGGTGTCGGACGGACCCGGGGAACCGCCACGAAAACGGTCCCCGAACGCGAACGAACCCGGCCGGAGCCGGGTTCGTTCGTCTCGACGGGAGCGGGCGGACGTCGGGCCCGTCGGGAATGGTCGGTGTCAGGCTCCCGGCGCCGTTGCGCTGGGTCGCACTCCGTTCACCAGATCCGTGATGCGCTGCGTGAGATCGGTGCTGGCGTCGGCCACCAGGGCGTCGATGACGTCCTGCGCGGTCGCGCCGTTGGCCACCGCCACCTCGGCGATGGTCTTGCCGGCCTCGATCTCGGTCTTCAGTTCGTCGGCGGTGATGCCGATGGCCGTGGCGGCGGTCTCGAGCATCTCGCCGCGCATTCCACCGTGTCGACCACCGTGACGTCCACCGTCGGCGGGTCGGGCGGCTTCGAGAGCGGCCACCACGGCGTCACGTTGCGACGCGGTGAGGGTGCCGTCGTCCACCAGGGCCTGCAGGTGGGCGGCGAGACGCTCGCCCGGCTCGGGTCGGGTGCCGTTGTCGGCCGGCGGAGTCGCGGGAGGGGTGGTCAACGCGGTGACGATGGCATCCACGTCGGACGCGTCCAGAGTGCCGTCGTCGACGAGTCCCTGCAGCACCTCACGGAGCTTGGCCTCGCGCTCGGCCGGATCACCGTGATGTCCACCGTGTCCGCCACCGTGACGACCACCGTGATGCGCGCCATCGACATCGCCGGCGGCGTCGTCGATCGACGACGCCGGAGCGCCGGTGTCGGTTCCGGTGTCGGTCGCCGAGACGGCCACCGGGGACTTGGCGCTCGCGCCACCGGGAAGGTTCATCAAGAGTCCGGCGCCGGCTCCGGCGACCAGGCCGGCGGTGACGCCGAGGACCGCCAACTTCTTCGTCGAGTACTTCGGTGTGTTCATGTCGTGTGCTCCTTTGTGCGTCAGGTGCGGATCACCTGTGTGCTCACAGATTGCGCCTCGTAGGTGAGAAGGAAAGCCGGTTCAGGTGAGAACGAGGTGAGAATCGCCGAATCACACCACCAGCAGGGGCGATGCCCCAGCCGGGGGATCTTTCACGGTCACCTTGGCCCCTACGGCGATCGTTCCGCCGTGGACCACCACCCCCATCACGCCGACACGACGCACGACGCTTCCGTCAGGCCGCTCCGAACGAACCTCGGCCAACAGACCCGGACGAAACTCCTCGATCTGTCGACACGGATTGCGCAGACCCGTGATACTCACGACAACGCCACCCTCGAACTCCAATCGAGCGCCGGTGAGCAACGAGAACAGGTCGATGCCACTCATGGTGACGTTCTCGCCCAGTTCCCCCGGCCGAATCGGATGACCCTTGGCACCCAACTCGTCGAGAGTCTCGACGGCGATCAGATGAACCTGTCGCAGATTCGGAGTCGACGCGTCGGCGCGGCCCGCTTCGATCATGGCCACCCGCGAGCGATGCTTGACCGTTACGCCGGCATGAGCGTCGTCGAGCACTCCGATACCGGCGATCAACTCGATGGCATCCACCTCGAACTTGGAAAATGTGTGCGTGGACGAACGATGAACCGCCACCACTCGTGGTCGGACATCTGACGAGGAATTCATTCGTGCACCTCACATTCGACGGCTCGTGGCGACCACACTATGGGATATGACGCGTGCCCTCTCCGACGTCGCCCGTCTGATGCTGAAGCTGGGCGTGATCGGATTCGGAGGTCCGGTCGCGCACATCGCGATGATGCGCGACGAAGTCGTCCGCCGCCGACAATGGTTCGACGACGAGGAATTTCTGCAGATGGTCGGGGCCACGAATCTGATCCCCGGGCCGAACTCCACGGAGATGGCCATGTACGTCGGGATGAAGCGGGCCGGGGTTCGTGGCTTGATCACCGGTGGCCTGTCGTTCATTCTTCCGGCCGTCGTCATCGTGGGCGCGATCGCATGGCTCTACGTCGAGCATGGAACCAACCCCCTCATCTTCGACCTTCGCTACGGCGTTCTTCCCGTGATCGTCGCGGTGATCGCGCACGCGGTATGGGGCCTCGGCGTGACCAACACGCGCAACCCGGCCGGTCTCGTCACCGCGGCCACGGCGTTCGGCGGATACCTGCTCGGCGTGCATGAATTGATCGTGATCGCATCGCTCGGCCTCGTGTGGGCCACCGTGCACCTCGTCCGACGAGGATCCAGCCGGCTCAATTCGTTCACGGGCTTCGGTTTCGTTGCGATACTCGCCACGCAACCCTCCCTCACGCGACTCTTTCTGATCTTCCTCGAAGTGGGATCGGTTCTCTACGGAAGCGGTTACGTGCTCGTCGCGTTTCTCGACAGTCGGCTCGTGACCGCCCATGCGTATCTCACGGCCGAACAACTTCTCGACGCGATCGCGGTCGGGCAGATCACACCCGGACCGGTGTTCACCACCGCCACCTTCATCGGATGGCAGATACTCGGTGTGGCCGGTGCCATAGTCGCCACCCTGGGAATCTTCGGTCCGTCGTTCTTCTTCGTCGGATTGCTCGACCGCATCCTGCGTTGGCTTCGCGCCCGACCAGCCGCTCTCGCGTTTCTGAACGCAGTGACAGTGTCGTCACTCGGCCTCATGGCCGGCGTCCTCGTTCGTCTCGGCGACGCGGCGCTCATCGATCCGCTCACCTGGATCGTGGCGATCACGGCGCTCGTCCTCTTGATCACCACCAAGGTCGGTGCCGGATGGCTCGTTCCGGCCGGTGTGGTCATCGGGATCGTGCACGCTGCGGCATCCTGACGAGAGTGATCGCCCCGATCACGACACTCGCGCTGGCGAGTACGAGTCCGCTCCAGGTGCGGCCGGTGAGGTCGATCACGAGTGCACCGACCAGTGGACCGAAACCCGACATGAAGCCACCCACGAAGTGCATCGACCCCATGAGTGTTCCGAGGTCGTGCGCGGGGAGAACCTCTCGTGCGTAGATGCCGTCGAGTGGCGACACGGCGCCGATGCCCAAACCACCGACGATCACGAACGAAATCGCCACGCCGATGTTGCCGCTGAAGGCGAGGAGCAAGGATCCGCCCGCGACGAGCAACTTCGCTCCGACCAGCACCTGTCGCGTCGGATGTCGATCGAGAACTCGACCGAGTGGAAGGCGTCCCAGCAATTGGGCGAATCCCCGGGCTCCGGCCATCGAAGCGGCGGTCGACCGCTCAAGCCCACCGGCAACCATCGCCGGGATCTGGAGCACCATGATGATCGACGTTCCGAACGAGCTGGCGAGTGACGAGAAGGCATAGCGCCGAACGAGAGGCTCCTTCCACGCACCGGCGAGGGCGAGGCGCGACGACGCCGACGGTGATACCGATCGCGACACTCCTTGACGATCGACGAACAACGCGGCGATGACCAGCACTCCGCCCACCACCACTGCCGAAACACGCACCGTGTCGCGCCAACCGACCCACGACCGCATGACTTCGGTGAGGGGAATGAGAATCGGCGACGAGAATGCACCCCAGATCGTGAGTTGGGCGATCGCCCGTGCTTCGCTTCCCGTCGAGAGTCGTGCCGCGACCGTTTGAGTGAGGTGGTAGAAGCTCGACGCACCCACCACACCTCCTCCGATTCCGAACAGGACGGCGAACGAGACGGGCGAATCCGTGAAGGTCGAAGCGATCACGAGTACTGGCCCGACAGCAGCACCGATCGCGAACGGACGGCCGGCTCCATGGCGATCAAGGGTTCGCCCGACCCACATTCCGAGGACTCCCGTGAGGATCTGGGCGATGGTGTAGCCGACGGTGAGGATGCCGACACCGGAGCCGAAGTCGGCCGCCATGTCGTCGAGTAGAACGCCGAATCCATAGAACCACGAGCCGTACGACACGATCGTCAGGACCCCGAGGATCCCGACACGCACGGTGGGGACGTTGGACGGCACGTGCGAAGAGTAAGGCTCGGTTAGTCGACCGGGCGACCTTCGAAGTCGCCGATGAGCGAGAGCACCACCCGCTCACCGCTCTCGGCCGAGGCGAATCGTTGGAGCTTCTCGGCGTAGTACGACTCTCGCAGATCGCCTTCCGTCAACGCGTTGTAGGTGGGATACAGAGCGCGACGATCACGTGTCGATCGATTTGCTCCGCTGCGATGCGGAGTGAGCGAATGGAACCACAACGTCTGTCCGGCCTCGATCGGCGCGTGCTGCCAGGTCATGTCGGCAACGAGCGAAGCGGTGATGCATCCACGTTCGTCGGTGGCCAGCAGCTCCGCGTGCCGACCACTCACGATCTCGAGACATCCGTTCTCGACAGTGGCATCGTCCACGGCCACCATGCACGACACGTGCGAATCGATGAAAGGATACGCCGGGGCGTCCTGATGAGGAGAGAATCCCGCACCGCCAACCAACTTGTAGTTGATCTTCTCCTTGTAGAGCACCGCGGGCTCACCGAGCAATCGCGATGCGGTCACGGCCAATCGTCGCGTGAGCAATTCGCGAAGCCCTTCGTGAACCGGGACGAAATTCTCGCTACGGGCCAACTTCGGG
Source organism: Actinomycetota bacterium (assembly GCA_005787025.1). GTDB lineage: Bacteria > Actinomycetota > Acidimicrobiia > Acidimicrobiales > Ilumatobacteraceae > Casp-actino8. The sequence goes on from SYCH01000248.1 coordinate 7,092, forward strand.
CCGAAGTCGGTCATCTCACGATGGTGGAGAATCGCCCCGGGCTCGTCGAACGTGGCGGCGATCTCGTCCACCCATCCGCGGAGTCGATGGACTTCTTCGTCGTTCAGATCTTCGGTGAGGACCCAACCGTGCGCGACGAAGTGTTCGACGATTGCGGGATCTTCGGGCGAGAACACCGGGAGCGACATATCGACGCTCACCGACCGACGTGTCGCGCCGCGAGTTCGCGAATCGTGTTCTCGTAGGTCGCCAAAGGAGCGACCACCTTCCCGGCGATCTTGGCACCGTCGTCGGCGATCCGCAGTTCGACCATCGCGCGAAGGTCCGGATGTCGTTCGAACTCCGACGTCTCGTCGGGCGTCATGGGGCCACCTTGCGCGGCCAGGGTCATGACGCTGTCGGGTGAAAGTAATGAGGCATACTCCGCACGGGTGGCCACCAGATAACGCTTTGCCGGTACGTGCGACAGAATCAGGTCGGCCACCCGATCACCCAACACGTCTCGGACGGCGATCGCACCCATGGTTGCGTGCCGCGGTTGCCCCGGGCCGTCCCACGGATGGGCGAGATCGTGTACCAGGCCCGCAATCTGCAACTCGGAGTCGTCGGGAGCGACATCGCGAAGAATCGCCGCGGTCTGCAGGCCGTGATCGAGTTCGGTGAAGTTGTCGGCCTCGACCGAACCGAGCGCACCCAGTTGACGCAAATGGTCGATGATCTCGTCGGCATCACGAAAGCGACGGGGGGTCATCTGAGCCAGAGTCACGCGGTCACGATAACCCGAAGAGGTGAACGCCACGTGTCCGATGCGCAAAGCACGGTCCCCGTGGGACGACCTCCAATGTCGGGTCTTCTGCCGTTTCGCCAACATTGTCCGGTCGTTCACCTCGGTGAGTTGTCACGTCAACTTCGGTGATTCACCATCGGTCCGTGCTCGAGACGTACGTTGCGGTGGCGAACGAACTGGAAGAACGGGTCCGAGGACTTTCCGTCGGGGACCGCGTGCCTTCCGAAAACGAGGTAGTTCAGGAGTTTGCGGTGAGTCGGCCCACGGCGCGGGCCGCGTTGCAGGAGTTGGAACGTCGCTTCTTGGTACGACGGAAGAAGGGCTCGGGGACGTTCGTGAACGAACGAATCCCCTACCCGGTCGGCGGTAGACACCCCGCCAGCATCAGTCAAGCTCTCGCCCTGTCGGGTCACCGGGCCGACTTACGAATCGTCACCGTCACCGATGTCGAACCGACTCAGTCCGAGGCTCGATCGTTCGGTGATGACGCTCCTTCGCGTCTCTGGTCGATCGGTCGGACCATCTCCGTCGACGGCGATGTCGTGGGTTTCAACGTCAGCAAGTTGTCCGCATCGCTAACGCCCGACGTGCGTCGGCACTTGACGGGTACTCCGTCGATCTGGCGGATTCTCGACGTCCATTACGGAATTCGCCTCGTTCGTCGGAGCATCGACGTCTCGATCGACACTCCCCCCGAGCATGTCGCGCGGATACTCGACTCCCGCGAACCGGCCTGGCATCTGCGGAGCGTCAACGTGAACGAGCCTCACGGAGGCGTCGTCGAACTCGGGGAGTCCTGGATCCGTACGGATCGGGTGGCCGTGACGGTTCGATTCGATCACTCGACCGAAGCGAGGAGTGCATGACCATGGACCGCAACCGAAGAAGCGAACTACTCGCTCGCGCCAATTCGTCCGAATTGACGGCGATGGCCGAGGCATTCCTCTCGAGACGTTCGATCGCCGAGGAAATACAGGTCGTCAATCCGCCCGAGGTGGGGATGGTGATGATGCAGGTACGCGAACCCGTGTGCAAGGAGCGATTCCATCTCGGAGAAGTCGTGGTCACCCGCGCCGAAGTGGCGGTGGCCGGCGTTCGAGGATGGGCCATGAGGTCCGGCACGGATAGAGAGACGACGTTGGCGGCCGCCCTTCTCGATGCGTGCGCCGAGCACGATGTCGAACTGGCCGCCGAGGTGCAAGCTCTCTGTGAGCGAACCGCCGACCGGATCGCAGCCGACGAGCGGCGCGAATGGGAAGAACTCAGAGCCACGGCCGTGTCGTTCGAGGAGCTCGACTGAAATGAACCTTGCCATCGACCCGGAGGCCCGCCGGATGCCCGCCAAGGTCGCAGCCTGCAGGTTCGATGCCCTCGAATCGCAAGCGATCTTCAAAGTCATGCTCGATACCACTTCGCGGCCGGGTCTGATCCTCGACCTCCCCCGCCGGATCGTCGATCGAATTCCGAGCGCTCTCGCCCCCCTCGTCGTACTCGCCGATGTGGAAACGCGCGTACACGTGATCGACACCCCGACCTTTGCCTGGTCCGAAGCCGTCACCAGTGCCACTGGCGCCCGTCCAGCACAACTGAACAAGGCCGATCTGATCGCTGTTCCTGCCGATGGCCGTGAACATCTCACGTCGATCTTCACATTCGCCCATCCAGGGTCAGCCTTCTCTCCGGAATCAGGAGCTCGTCTGATGATCGGGGTGAACGACATTCGCTCTCACGGAACGAGTGATTCGGCAGGGGTGGAACTCGTCATCCGCGGTCCCGGTGTCGAGGGCGAACGTGGGCTCTGCATTGACGGTCTCACCGAGGCCGATGTGAATGCATGGCGCACCACGAACTCTCGCTTTCCCGCCGGCATCGATGTCTGGTTGACGACCGAAGCCGGTCGCATCGTCGCCATCCCTCGTTCGTCGCGACTCGACGTCGTCGCGACGTGGCCCACTCAGGAAAGGAAATAAATGGGATACGCAGCAGCTCGAGGCGGATTGAAGGCCATCGAGGCCGCCGAACGTCTGGTCGCCCGCGAGAGGGTCCTTGGCGAAAGCCAGTGGCTCGAGTCGAAGCAGATGATCGAGAAACTCCGCCTCGCCGTTGACCGGGTGATGGGAGAGGGCGGACTGTGGGACGAACATCTGGCCGCCTCAGCCCTCCGACAGGCCGAGGGAGACCCGATCGAAGCGGCCCACCTTCTGCGTTCGTATCGATCGACACTTCCACGTCTCGCTTACACAACTCCCGTCGACGTGGACGACCTGACCGTCCTGCGTCGCATCGTTCCGGCGTTTCGTAATCCACCCGGACCCCAGTTGCTCGGCCGCACGACCGATTACACCGGCCGCCTGCTCGATACCGATGACGAGACCTCTCAGCGCACAGCAGCCGAGAAGATGGCGGCCTTCATCGAGGAAAATGTCACGATCTCGAAGGCGATCGACGGTGACGCTGAACCGACTGACATCCGCCAGCCGCGTCGGTTGCTCGACTTGCTGCGCGACCTCGACGCCGTTGTCGATCGCCGTCGCACGGACGATCCCGAGCCGTTCGACATCACACGTCATCCGGCCCGTCCCCCGGCGACGCGTTCGGCGCGTCTGGCCACCATGGCTCGTGCCGAGACCGGTGCACTCGTCAATGTCTGGTATCGAAACATCCTCGGGCCCGACGGTTATCTGCACGAGATCACACTCGGTGAGGTTCGACACGGACGCCTTCCCGTGACCGTGATTCATCCACTCACCGGTGATCCCGTGTCGATCTCCGACGTCCGGGTCACCGAAGTCGAGGCCATCGAAGATCTGAACGGCATCGACGAGGATCGTGGTCGATTCGATGTCGGATACGGGCTGTGTTTCGGGCACAACGAGAAGAAGGCGATCGCGATGGCCAATCTCGACATCGCCTGTGAGCGCGACAAGGGTCGTAGTTTTCTCGAGCAATCGATCCTGCTCACCACTGATGGACTCGATGCGAGTGGCTTCCTCGAGCACCTGAAGCTTCCTCATTACGTGACTTTCCGTTCGATGATGGAGCGCAAGGCGGCCATTCGTCAGTTCCAGGAAAACACATGAATACCCCCCTTCTCCAACAAGTGTTGGACCGCACGACTCCGGTCGACGATTCACCGGCCTCCCATCTCGAGGTGAATTTCGGTCTTCTCGACGAGTACTCCAAGCGCGAGATCCGACGTGCGATTCTGACCGCCGTCGCCGTCCCCGGCTATCAGGTTCCGTTCGGTTCACGAGAGATGCCCGTCGCGCGCGGCTGGGGTTCGGGTGGCCTGCAGATCTCTCTCGCCATCGTCGGACCATACGACGTCGTGAAAGTGATCGATCAGGGCGACGACGAGGGTGTCAACGCCGTCAACCTACGACGCCTCATCGTGTCGTCGACCGGAATACCCGAGTCGACCACTCCCGAGGACAGCACTCTCATTCAGACGCGTCATCGAATTCCGGAGGATCCACTCGACGAACGGCACACCTTGGTTCTGCAAGTCCCCGTGCCCGAACCTCTCCGTGGGGTCGAACGAGACATGCGCGAATTGGCACGCATGCACGCCGAAGCCGATTACGCGCGAATGTGGGTCAGCTTGTACGAGGACAAGGTTCGCAACGGTGTCATCACGCGCACCACGGGCTATCCCTGCCTCGTCAACGGGCGCTACGTGATCGCCACCACACCGATTCCCCGGTGGGACGTCCCGCGTCTGCACCGTTCCCGATTCCTGGCGCTCTTCGGCGCTGGCCGTGAAAAGCGCATTTATGCCGTGCCGCCTCACACCGATGTGGAGCCACTCACGTTCGAAGACGTTCCATTCGAGGTGGAGGTCACGCCCGGTGCGTCGTGTCGAACGTGTTCCAGCACGGAGTCATTTCTGGTCGAGATACCCGGGGCGACGGCGGGCGACGGCGGACACTGGGTGTGTAGCGACAGCGATTGGTGCCGTCGCAATCGTGAGCGACTGCAGCATCCGTCGAGAGGAGATCGGTCGTGACGACGGACTGGGCGTTGAGGGTGTCGTCCCTCGGAAAGATCCACGGCTCGGCCGACCTACGAGCGCTCGAGGACACCGGCCCCGACATTGGGACGGCCAAGAGTGCCATCACCGGTTCGATCGTCGCCGCCTGGGACGTGGGGTTCGAGGTGTCTCCTGGTGAAGCGCTCGGGGTGATCGGTGAATCTGGTTCGGGGAAGTCGACGGTGATGCGCTGCATCGCCGGAGACCAACCATCGACGAGCGGCGAAGTGCACCTCCGGACCGTGGACGATGGACGAACCAATGTGCTCGAGCTCGATCCCTCGGCTCGTCGACGACTGAGAATCTCCGACTTGGCGGTGGTGTACCAGGATCCCGCGGAAGGTCTTCGATTGAACGTCACGGCCGGAGGGAACATCGCCGAGGCACTCACCGCAGCCGGATGGAGGCACTTCGGTCGAATTCGTGACCGTGCCGCGGAACTGTTGGAACGCACAGAGGTACCCCACTCGCGCATGGACGATCTGGTCGGCACCTTTTCCGGTGGAATGCGCCAGCGAGTGCAACTCGCCAAGGCCTTGGCCAACGAACCACCGGTCCTCCTCCTCGACGAACCGACGACCGGACTGGACGCCTCCGTGGCGGCCGGCGTCCTCGATCTGATCCGAAACCTCCTCGAGGAAACCGGTGTGGCCGCCGTCGTCGTGTCGCACGACTTCGCGGTGATCGAAATGCTGACCACCCGTTGCGTGGTGATGAACCATGGTCGAATCGTCGAAGCGGGTCTCACCGATCGACTACTCGAGGACCCGCACCATCCGTACAGCCAGCGCTTGGTCGGGGCGGCCCGCGCATGACTTTCGCTGACAACATCCTTTCTGTTCGTGGTCTGTCGAAGGACTTCGTTCTGCACACCATCGATGGTCGGCGCGTCGAAGCCCTTCGTGGAGTCGATCTGGACATACTTCCCGGTGAACACGTTGCTCTCGCCGGGTCGAGTGGAGCTGGTAAGTCGTCGTTGCTGAAGTGCATCTACCGCACGTACGAACCCTCGGCAGGCTCGGTGGTGCTTCGGCTCCGCTCCGGTTCGCGCATCGATCTGACGTTGTTGTCCGATCAGGAGATGTCCTACTTACGCGGCCGCGACATCGGCTACGTCTCGCAGTTTCTGCGGGCCGAACCCCGCCGTGGACCGCTCGACATAGTCGCACGAGCCGGAGTGTCTCGTGGGATGGATCGCAACACGGCACGCGATGCAGCCGCGGTGTCACTGAAGCGACTCAACATCGACGAGAAACTCTGGGACGTTCACGCCTCGGTGCTGTCGGGAGGCGAAAAACAACGTATCAACCTCGCGGCCGGCACGATCTCGTCACCCCAACTCTTACTTCTGGACGAACCGGTGTCGGCTCTCGATCCGGCGAATCGCGAAGCGGCCCTCGATCTCATCGGCGATCTCGCCACTCAAGGAGTTGCCGTGCTGGCCGTGTTCCACGACGTGGAGGCCATGGAGCGTCTCGCGAGTCGAATCGTTCTCATGCGGGACGGTCGCGTGGAGTCCAGCGGCGAACCGTCCTCGATGTTGGAAATTCTCACCCAAGGAGCCCGTCGATGAATCGACTCGTGATCACCAATGCGACCGCGGTACTGCCCGATCGCGTCCTGTCCGATGCCACCATCGTCTGCGAAGAAGGGGTCATCGTCGACGTGAACGATTCACGTCATGCGCACACCGTCGAAACCCGATCGATCGATGCTCGGGGTGCGCTGTGCATACCCGGATTGGTGGACACCCACAGCGACGGTTTGGAACGCGAGCGTTTCCCCCGTCCGGGCGTCGATCTCGGTTCACGTTTTCCCGTGCGTTCATTCGAAGGCCGGGTGAGGGCGGCCGGCATCACCACGATGTTCCACGGCATCGGATTCGAGGAGGACGCCAAGAACCTTCGCAGCGTCGTGCTGGCCAACGAATGGTCCGACGAATTGGAGACCTATCGGGAATCCGGTCGCGCCCTCGTCGACCATCGCATCCTGTACCGACTCGACGCCCGCGATCCGGACGGCTTTCCCTGCCTGGTGGATCGATTGGCACGGCGAGCCGACGACGGATCTCTGCCCCTCGTTTCGTTCGAGGATCACACGCCGGGTCAGGGTCAGTACGCCGACCGCACCGCCTTCGAGCGATACATCGTCGGAACCCAAGGCCTGTCCGAAGACGAGGCACGCCAGCGGGTCGATCAGATCATCGCCGAACGAGATTCGACGTTGGCCCACCGTGACTTGGCCCTCGCGTGGTTGGTCGAGCGAGCCGCCCATGGTGAGATCCGACTCATGGCCCATGATCCTGCCACCGTTGCCGATGCCGATTCGGCGCGTGAATGGAATGCCACCATCGCCGAGTTCCCCACCACTCTCGAAGCCGCCGAACGTGCCAAGGAACTCGGGCTCCGCACGGTCTGTGGAGCTCCGAACGTGATGCGCGGGCGGAGTCATTCCGGAAACGTGAGCGCTCGGGAGTTGATTTCCCGGGGACTCTGTGACGGCTTGGCCAGTGACTACCTGCCCTCCACGATGTTGGGTGCCGTGGCCGTGCTCGTGCACGAAGGAGTCTGCACCCTTCCCGACGCCGTGGCCCTCGTCTCCTCGGGACCCGCCGTCACGGTCGGCCTGTTCGATCGTGGTTCGATCAGCGTGGGTCGACTGGCCGACCTCGTGATCGCCGAATTGGACGGCCCGCTCGCGGTGGTTCGACACGTCGTGCGTGGCGAGGAAATGAGACTCGACGTCGGTGACGCCTTGGCGGTCCTCGCGTGAGCGTCCCCTCACCACGATTCGTCGAAGTCCATCCCGCGTTGTCGACTGCGGCGGCCGCGGCCCATGACGCTTACATCACCGCCAAACGCAACCGGACTCGCACCGAATTGGCCTCCATCATCGGTGTCGGAGGCGACGGAACGCCGACCATGTTCCTGGATCAATTGGTGGACGAGGCGGTCGTCGCCGCGGTCGAACCGTTCGGAGTCAACATCCTCTCCGAGGAGATCGGCTGGGTCGACAACGGATCAGCGATCACCCTCGTCATGGACCCCGTCGACGGCACGGCGAACGCCGTCGCCGGAATTCCGTCTTGTGCCTTCGCCGGAACCATCGTGATCGACGGGATCATCACCGACTCCCAGATCATCTGGCTCGACTCGAATCGTTCCTTCCTCGCCCATCGCGACGACACCGGTGGTTTCGACATCTCCGAGCCTCTCCTCACCACCGGTCGGCGTTCATTGGAAGGGGCTTCCATCGCGATGTTGCGTCCCCGACCGGAGACTCGCTCCGCATGGAACCGCGTCGTCGAGCCGACCGAACGTCTACGTGTCATGGGTAGTTCGGTGATCGAAGGTTCGCTGGTCGCCATGGGGTCCATCGACGCGTTCGTCGACGCCGGGGGCGACGTCCACCGACTGGTCGATCTGCTTCCCCTGGTGCCATTCGTGGAACATGCCGGTGGAGTCATCATCGACGCCTTCGGTCGGCCGTTGGGTTTCGACACCGACTTGTCGAAGCGCTGGAGCGGCATCGTGGCCGCCACGCCCGAGTTGGCCGACCAGATTCGTTCCATCATCGATCGTTGATGGAACGTCTCCACTGATCAATCAAAGAATGCGCTTGCGCACCCAACCCGAGAGCAGTTCGATCGAATAGACCACCACGAAGATGGTGATGAGAACCGCTCCGACGGTGCGCAACTGCAGAACCCTCAGAGCATTGAAGAGGATGAAGCCGATTCCTCCACCACCGACGATTCCGAGGATCGTGGAGGTTCGCAAATTGATATCCAAGGCGTACAGCAGGTTGCTCACGATCGCAGGCATCGCTTGGGGTATCACCGAAGTGGCGATCTCCTGGGTCTTGGTGGCACCAGTGGCGAAGGTCGCCTCACGAGGTATCGGATTGATCTCCTCAACGGCGTCGGCGATCAACTTGGCGAGGAATCCCGAGGTTCCGAAAGCCAAGGCCAGGGTTCCGGGCACCGGACCGAGTCCGATCGCGGCGATGAAGATGACGGCGATGATCAGTTCGGGGATTCCCCGAACCAGCACGAGGAACAATCTCGAGACGCTGTACACGATGCGATTGAAGGCCACGTTGCGCGCGGCCATCAATCCGAGCGGGATGGACAGGATGGCCCCCATGAACGTGGCCACCAATGCCGCGGCCACCGATTCGATGATCCCATCGACGATCGGATCTCGCGCGGTGGAGAAGTCGGGCGGGAAGAGTCGCGTGGTCACCTTCCATACGTCGGGCAACGCCCCGAGTAGCTCCCCCGGGTTCAGCGAGACGGAGCGAAACGCGATCACGACGAGGGCGACGAACGCCAAGCCGTAAATGGTCTTCATACGCACTTCGCCCACCCACGGCGGACGGATCTTCTCGCGGTCGAACGGTCGCACGCCTATGTCGTTCTTCATGCGATCCGACCAGAAGCGCGAGAAGATCCGCGCTCCGAGACTGAACTTCGGAACCGACCGACCCACCAGTGTTCGATCTCCTCCGAGAAGCGTGGCGCGCACGGCGGCCGAGAAGAACTCCATGATGGTGATCAGGACGAAGATCACGGAAACCACACCGAGTGCCTCGTCGTATTGCAATGACCGAAGGTTGGCTTGCATGAGGAACCCGATACCACCGGCGCCCACGATGCCCAGAACCGACGACGACCGCAGGTTGATGTCCAGTCGATAGAGAATCGTCGAGATGAAGGAGGGCATCGCCTGTGGGATCACCGAAGTGGTGATCGCCTGCCACTTCGACGCTCCGACCGAGGTCACCGCTTCGCGCGGCATTTTCTCAGTTTGCTCGATGGCGTCGGCGAACAACTTCCCGACCATGCCGATGGAGTGCAGGCCGAGAGCGATGACCCCGGGCAAAACTCCGATCCCGATGGCTCGGACGAAGATGGCCGCGAAAATGAGATCCGGCACTGCACGGCTGAGCACGATGACGCCCCGACACACGGCCATGACCGCGGGATGCGGTGTGGTGTTGCGCGCCGCCCCCAACGCGATGGGAAAGGACAACACCACCGCGATCGTCGTACCGATGACCGCCATCCACAACGTCTCAAATCCCAGTCGGATCGCATCGTCGAGATCGGAGAATTTCGGGGGCAGCATTCGTCCGAGCAGGTTCCGAACGTCACCGATGCCGGCGATCAGTCCACCGAAGCTCATCTCGATGTGACGCCATGCCCACACGACCGCCACGATGAAGACCGCCAGAACGACTCGCATCACGATGCGGTCGCCGGTCAGGCGTCGTCGAAGTCGCGAATCGCTCGAGGGCGGGAACTCGGGGGCCATCGGATCCGAATCCGAGTCGGGAATCGTGGGGACGGGAGAAGTCATGCGACGCGGGGGCTCGACGGCACCGAGGGCTTTTCGACGGAGGCATCAGTCGAACGGCCCGGCTCCACCCGACGATAGACCTCCATCACTGCGGACTCGTCGAGATTGTCGACTTCTCGATCCAACACCACCTGCCCGTCGCGCAATCCGACGATGCGTTGCGCCCAACCGAGCGCCAGTTCAACCTGGTGCAGTGTGCAGATCACGGTGAGTTGATCCTCGACGACGATCCGAAACAGAACGTCCATCACCTGCGCCGACGACTCCGGGTCCAATGACGCGACTGGTTCGTCGGCCAACAGAAGCTTCGGGCGCTGCATCAATGTGCGGGCGATGGCCACTCGCTGTTGCTGGCCGCCCGAAAGGGTGTCGGATCGCTGGAACGCACGATCACCAAGACCGACTCGGTCGAGGTTCTCGAGCGCTTCACGACGCAGCGCCTTGGGATACATCAACGTCCCGAAGCGCGGTCCACTGAGTCGACCGAGCGCGCCGGACAGGACGTTTTCCAATGCGGTGAGACGCCCCACCAATCCGAATGACTGGAACACGAAACCAACGTCGCGGCGGAGCTCGCGAAGTTCACGGCGACCCGCCGCCACGACGTTGGTCCCCAACACTTCGACGAAACCCGACGAGGGAGGGATCAGGCCGTGGAGATGTCGGAGAAGAGTGGACTTACCGCTTCCCGACAAGCCGATCAGTGACAGCAGCTGACCCTTGGGAACCGCCAGATCGACCTGGTCGAGAGCCAGGGGACCGTTGGGGAACTTCTTGGACAGTCCGGTCACCCGAACGGCGTTGTCGGGAAGCGGGGAGGTCATGGTCGAATCAGCCCTCGCACTTGGCCGACTTGGTGGCCTCGCACACCGCGCGGACCCCGTCGTAGAACGAGTCGGCGACAGGGACCCAGCCCCAAGCGTTCTCGTCGGTCAAACCGCAGTCGTCCGCGCTCGTGCAGCGACCATCGGCGAGCAACGCGTCACGATTGGCGACTTCCAGAACCAGGCGGATGATCTCGGCCTTCAACGACTCGGGGAGACCGTTCTGCATCGCCAGCGGCGAGCCGGCGATGACTTCGGACTTCCACACCGTGGTGATGTCACCTTCGGCGATGTCACCGGCCTCGATGAGGACCGAGTCGACCATGGCGTCGAACGCGAAGCCGGCGTCGCAGTCACCGTTGTTGACGGAAATGACGGAGGCATCATGTCCACCGGCGAAAACCGGCGTCACGTCGGCTTCCGGATCGATGCCGAGTTCCAACAGGCCAGCCGAGGGATACAAGTATCCCGAGGTCGAGCCCGGGTCGACGAAGCAGATCTTCTTACCGCGGAAACCCTCGAGATCGGTGATGTCGCTGCCGGTCTTCACGATTCCGTAGCTCTGGTAACCGGGCTCCTCGTCGGGTGCGTCGACGAGAGCGCCGATCGGATCGATGTCGGCGCCGTTGAACTTGGCGATCACGTACGAGAACGGACCATATTGCGCCAAGTCCACCTTGCCCGAGATCTGGGCCTCGATGATTCCGGCGTAGTCGGTCGCCTGGAAGAATTCGACTTCGAGTTCCAGCTCCTCTTCGAGGACCTGAATCAATTTGCTGTAGCTCTCGACGAGAGCGGTGCTTTCCTCGGAGGGAACGGCACCCAAAACGATCTTGTCGGGCCAATCCGCCTTCGGATCGGCTTGTGTGGTGGTCGGGGCCTCCGAACTGGCGGGCGCCTCGCTGGACGGCGACGACTCGCTGTCGTCGCTACCGCAAGCGACCAACATCGACAGTGACGCCACGGCGATTGCCAAAACCGGCAACTTCCTCGTGTGATTTCCGAAAAGCATTCTTTCCTCCTAAGTGTGGCTTCTTGCCACTTTGTTCACGATGGTGAACGTAGGAGTCGAAACTGAATGTGAATAGCGCCCGAGATAAACCCCGACTGAATAGTCGGTGTAACTCGGACGAACGAGCACACTTGTCAATACAGGTAGTGCGAGCAGGGCCTCAAGCCTTTGTCGGTATCGAGAACCCCACCTCGGCACCGCCACCGGGACGATTGCGGGCCACCACCGTTCCGCCATGCGAGGTGGCCACCTCGGCCACGATCGACAATCCGAGTCCCGAGCCGGGCATGGTGCGCGCGGTCACCGAACGATGGAAACGGTCGAAGACGTTGGGCAGGTCGGCCTCGGGGATGCCGGGTCCGCGATCGGACACGACGATCGTTCCCCGGTTCACGACGACCTCGATGGGTGAGTTCGACGGGTCGAACTTGGTCGCGTTGTCGATGAGGTTGGAGATCGCCCGCTCCAGAAGGGCCGGGCGTACCATCACGATCGAATCGTCGGCCGTCACCACGATGTCGCGCGAGACACGACGACGCGCCTTGGCCACCACGCGCTCGACGGACTCCGACAACAGCACCGGCTCGGGCAGTTCGGTGGTGTGTCGATCGGCGGCCACCGCCACCACCTCCTCGACCAGGGTCGACAACTCTGTCGTGTCGCGATCGATGTCGGCCAACACCTGCGCGCGCATGGCGTCATCCATCGTCGGGTGACGCCGCAACACGTCGAGGTTGGTGCGCAGGCTCGTCAGGGGCGTGCGCAACTCGTGACCGGCGTCCTCGACGAGACGCTGTTGCTGCTCCTTGGAACGGGCCAACGCCGTCAACATCTCGCCGAAGGACCGTCCGAGTCGACCGGCTTCGTCGCGACCGGTGACCGGTGCGTCGAGATTCAGGCGACCGGTTGCGGCCACGTCCTCGACCGCGATCGAGAGTCGTCGCAACCGCGACGTGACGCGCAGCGCGATGAGCCAACCGACCACCGCGGCCAGTGCCGCCACCAACGTCGACAACAACACCGTGCGGGTGCGCAGATCGGCCAACACGTTGTCGGTCTCGGCGAGATCGCGGCCCACCCGCACGACTCCGATGGGCGTCGCGAACGATCGCAAGCGATACGTGGAGCCATCGTCGGCTCGTTCGGTCGAGATCCACGGCGCACCATCGCCCTGCATCGAACCCACGACCGTCGACGGGACGGGGATCGTCACGCCGTCGGTGGCCGCCAGCACCTCGCCGGAGGGATCGACCAACTGCACGACGAACTGCTCGATACCCAACGGGCGTTCGGGAATGGAGAGACGGAGGTTCTCGAACGAACCCGGCCGGTCACCTCGACCGCCTCCTCGTCGATCGAGGAACCGATCGGTGGCGTTCACCAGCGAACGGTCGATCTCGGTCATCAGACGCGACTGCGTCGACTGGTAGGACAACGTACCGACCAGTCCGGTACCGAGCGCGGCGATCACCGCCAGCGCCAGCGTGAGTTTCCAGCGCAGACTCACGACGACGCCACCCGGGCCGTGTATCCCACCCCGCGAACCGTGTGGATGAGACGCGCGTGCCCGTCGAGATCCACCTTGCGCCGGATGTAGCCGATGTACACCGCCAGATTCTTGGATTCCGGACCGAAGTCGTATCCCCAGATGCGGTCGTAGATGGTGGAGTGATCGAGGACGATCCCCGTGTTACGCACCAACAACTCCAGCAGTTCGAACTCGGTCTTGGACAGATCCAACTCGTGACCGCCACGGAACACCCGTCGCGCCGCGGTGTCGATGCGCAGATCGTCGAGCACCAGATCGTCGCGACCGCCGTCGTCGACCACCGGGGTGGTGCGACGGAGCAGCGCGCGCAGACGAGCCAGCAACTCCTCGAGCGCGAACGGCTTGGGAAGGTAGTCGTCGGCACCGGCGTCGAGACCCTGCACCCGGTCGCTGGTCTCGGACCGGGCGGTGAGCATCAGCACGGGAAGTCTGTTCTTCTCCGAGCGCAGCACCCGACAGACGGTGAGTCCGTCGATGACCGGCATCATCAGATCCAACACGAGAGCGTCGTGCTCGCCGACCCTGATCATCTCGAGGGCCGCCGCACCGTCGTTGGCCGCCTCGACCCGATAGCCCTCCAGGGTGAGAGCGCGCACCAGGCTTTCGCGCACCGCCTTGTCGTCGTCGGCGACGAGAACGCGTTGGGGACCGGTATTCGCCATGCCCGAAGTCTGCCCGCCACGGGTAAGAGTCGGGTGAGAAGGCCCCGAGGAGTACCGTGATCGGGTGGATTTCGACGTGGTGAGACGCTTCGTTCACGGGTCCACGATCGTGCTGGCGTCCGTCGTCGTCGGTGCCGTCGGGGGTCTCGGCTCGTGGGCTCTCTTCGAGGCCCTCGACCACGCCACGTCCACACGGATCGCCAACGACTGGCTGGTGTGGTTGTTGCCGCTCGCCGCCGGCCTGCTCGGACTCGCCTACTGGCGTTTCGGCGGTACGGCCAATCGCGGAACCTCGATCGTGATCGCCAACGCGAACGACGACGGGTCGACTCCGCCCGAGCGGGTGCCGGCCCGCATGGCGCCGATGATCTTCGGGGCCACGTACGTCGCCCAGCTCACCGGCGCATCGGTCGGCCGCGAGGGGGCCGCGTTGCAGATCAGCGGCTCGCTCACCTCGTTGCTCGCGCGACCGCTGCGTTTGAACGACGCCGACCGACGCTCGTTGATGACCGCCGCCATGGCCGGGGCGTTCGGAGGGGCGTTCGGCGTGCCTCTGGCCGGTGCGATCTTCGGTGTCGAGGTTCAACGTCAAGGCCGACTGCGCTACGAGGGGGTCCTTCCGGCCCTGGCCGCCTCGGTCACCGCGGACCTGGTGGTCGAGGGCCTCGGCCGCTCCACGCCGATGGGATCCCTCGACGTGTCCCTCGATTGGTGGATGGCGACCCGCTTGGCGGTCCTCGGCGTCGTCGCCGGACTCGCGGCCCGGCTCTTCGTGGTGTCATTGCGCGCGGTGCGGACGCTCTCCGAGCGCTTCGTGTCACCGACACCGTTGCGACCGGTCGTCGGCGGGATCGCCACCGTGGCGCTCGTGTTGCTGCTGGGCCGGGACTATCTCGGACTCTCGTTGCCGCTCGTCGATCACGCGCTGGCCGGCGATCTGGCCGACTGGTGGGATCCGTTGTTGAAGATCCTCTTCACGACGGTGGCGCTCGGATGCGGTATCCCCGGTGGCGAGGTCACGCCCCTGTTCGTCGTGGGGGCCACTCTCGGATCGGTGATGTCGGCTCCTCTCGGACTCCCCGCGACGATCACCGCGGCGGTCTGTCTCGGAGCCGTGTTTGGCGCGGCGTCGAACACGCCGTTGGCGTGCTCCGTGTTGGTGGTCGAGTTGTTCGGCGCACAGACCGCCGTGCCGGCCGCCATCGTCGGGTTCGTCGCCTGGTTCGTCTCGCCACGCGACGGCATCTACTCCGGGCAACGGCCCGGATTCACCAAGGACCTTCGAGGTCCGAGCCCCCGGGCCAACGCAACGCCACCACCTCGCGCATGAAGTTCGGCGGATGAACCGCCAACCACTCCCGCAGCTCGTCATCGCGATCCGATCCGAGGCACAGTCGACGTCGCGCCGACGCCACCAGCGCCACGGGATCGTCGGCGTGACGCGACAGCGCGGGACGCGGGAGCTCGATCACCTCGGGTTCGATCCCCAGTGCGTTCAACACCGCCACCGCGTCGTCCGACGTCGGACCGACGGGGCGATCGAGGTTCCAGAAGTGCTTCCACGCGTCGTTCCACGCCGACATCGGATGGCGCCTCGGCAACACCGCGACCACGCCGAGGCGGGCGACGGTGGTGAGAGCCACCACGAACGGCTCGATGTCGGGCACGTTGAACAGGACGTGGTGACAGACCACGACGTCGAAGCGCCCCACAGGGGTTCCCGACAGTTCCGCCTCGATCGCCACGTCGGGCCAGCGTCCCTCGATCTCGCGATGTCCGATCCCCGCGCTCTCGGCCGATGCGGCGAACCGCTCGAGCATCGCCCGACTGCCGTCGACACCGGTGACGTGTCGGGCCCGCGGGCCCAACGGAAGGGACGACCGCCCACCACCGCAACCGACGTCGAGAACCGAACCCCCGTCGGGCGGCAACAACTCCCGAGCCAACGCGTGCACCGGATCGTCGGGGTCGGCCGTGTCGTCCATGGCGAACGTGGCGGGGTCGTGCGACCACGGTGGCACCTCGGCCCGCGCCACGATCTCGTCGGGTATGGCCCAACTCGCCAGCATCTCGGCCCACCGCGCTCCGGCGGGCGTGAGGGCGGCGGTCTCCGACACGTTCAGTCGCGCGTCACCCGCACGGGCAACTCACGCGGACCACGAATCTGACCGACGCTCCAGACCACGTCGTCCTCGGTGCCGTCGATGGAGAAGTTCGGGAAACGACCGATGAACTCCTCGACGGCCACGCGAAGTTCGAGGCGCGCCAGGTTCGACCCGAGACAACGGTGGATTCCGAGTCCGAAGGCGGCGTGACGATTCTCCTGACGGTCGATCAACACCTTGTCGGCGTCGACGAACTCGGCGGGATCGAGATTCGCCGCCGGGAACGGCAGAAGGACCCACTCGTCCTTCTTCATCGGACAACCGTGGAAATCGTGATCCTTGGCGACCAGCCGCGCCATCGTGACGGGGGCGTACGCCCGCAGGAACTCCTCGATGGCGGTGGTCATCAGGTTCGGATCGGCCACCAGGCGGCGTCGATCCTCGTCGTGGGTGGCGAGGTGCCAGAGGCTGGAGCCGATAGCACTCCAGGTGGTGTCGATGCCGGCCACCAACAACAACAGGATGACTCCCCCCACCATGTTGTCGGGCAACTTCTCGCCGTACATCTCCACGTCCATCAGGTAGGAGGTGAGGTCGTCGCGCGGATTGGCCCGGTGATCCTCGATCTGCGCCAACAAATAGGCGTCGATGCGCTCGAACGAACGAATGCGCTCCTCGGGTTCGCCGTTGATGCTCTCGAGAATGTCGTGGACGAACCCGCGGAAGATGTCGTCGTCCTCGAGCGGGAAACCCAACATGCGCGAGATCACGTTGACCGGAATGTGTTGGGCGTAGTCGAGAGCTGCGTCGACGCGTTGGCCGGCCGCGATCTTGGCCTCCATGGCGTCGAGCAACGAACGGCACAGGACGCGCACCTCGCCCTCCCACTCGGCGATCTTCTTGGGTGAGAACGGCGGGAGCAACAGACGACGGGCGTCGTGATGGAACGGCGGGTCACTGGTGATGGGCGGGGCGCCCCCGATGGGCGCCTCGTCTTCGGGGATCACGGTGCTCACCACCACGGCGCGACTGGTGTAGTTCTCGGTGTCGTAGGCGATCTCGCGCACCGTTTCGTGCGTGACGGGCAACCACGTGCCGCCGTAGCGATCGCTGTGGGCGACCGGGCAGGACGAACGCAACTCGCTCCAGATCGCGTGGGCGTTGCGGTTGTACGCCGGATCGGCGTGATCGAAGTCGGTGGCCCAGTCGCTGACCGGACCGTAGATCGAGACGGGGGGTTCGTAGACGGTCATGGTCGATCGATTCTCACTCGGAGAGGGAGATGGCGAACTCGGGGCAGTTGGCCACGGCCAACTTCGCCCGCTCCACCAGATCGGGGCTGACGGTTCCGTCGCCGATCACGACCGCGTTGCCGTAATCGTCGACGTCGAACAGCTCGGGAGCGAGGGCGTAACAACGGTTGTGCCCTTGGCACTTCTCGGCATCGACGTGAATTCGCATGAAATCACCCTACCCCTGCGTC
>SYCH01000249.1 GCA_005787025.1 Actinomycetota bacterium
AGCCGAGGCCGACATCGACGGAATGACCATCATCGGTGTCGTGCAGGCCCGCGTGAAAGTCGCCAAAGTCGAGACCATCGCGCTCATCACACCGGACAAGCCGTTCGAGCCGGTGACACAGCAGTTGGCTCGCAAGGGTCGAGGCGAACGCGGTGACCGCGGCGAACGTCGTGACCGTGGCGAACGTCGTGACCGAAGTGAACGTGGGCCACGCGGTGATGGTCGCGCGAAGGATGGCGAAAGTCGTGACCGAAGTGAACGTGGGCCACGCGGTGATGGTCGCGCGAAGGATGGCGAACGTCGTGACCGGGGGCCCCGTCGTCCCCGCTTCGAGGCGCCGCCGGAACTCCCTCAGCGTCCCAAGGCCAAGCGCCTGCGCGCCGGCAACACGCACCGCAAGTCGGTGCTGTCCGAGATCCCCGAGAATCAACGTCCCATCGCCGAGCTGGCATTGCAGGGGATGCAGACGGTTCGTCAGCGTCTGAAAGAGGCCAATGCCGCTTTGGCCGCCGAGGGCAAGCCCACCATGCCCGAACAGAGTGTTCTGCAGATGGCCGAGAACCTGTTGCCTCGTCTACGAGTGGCCGATTGGCTCGATCGCGCCGAAGCCGCCAAGCGCGACTTGGCCCACCTCGATCTTCGTGACCTGCGCAGCATCGTCGCCGCCGCGAACGATGCGGTGATCGAGCGCTCCGACGCGTGTCGCGAGCTCGTGGCCGAGATGAAGGCCGGTCTCACCGCGCGCACCGAGGAGGAGTACCAGAACTGGCTCTCCGACATCGACGCCAACCTCGGAGTCGGGCGCATCGTTCGTGCCCTCAAGTTGGCCGGTCAGCCCCCCAAGGCCGGCGCCATTTTCCCCACGGAACTCGGGCGTCGCTTGGCCGAAGCGGCCACGGCCAATCTGACCGCCGATGCGTTGACCGACCGGTGGGTCGCGGTGCTCGAAGCGGCCGCGTTCACTCCGATCCGCGCCCACGTCGGCATCACCTCGAAGCCCGAGTCGGTCCCGGCCGAACTCACCAAGACCATCGGGCGTCTGGCCTCGCTGTTGCCCCAGATCGCCACGGCGTTCGGGATCGAGGCGGGAACCGCGCACGCCCCCAAGCCCTTGCGACCGACCCGCCCCACCAAGAAGTTGCCGCCCCGTCCTCCGGCACCACCCACGGCAACCGCACCGACCCCGCCGTCCCCACCAACCGATGATTCCGTCTCCACCGGGTCCGTGCCGACAGCGCAAACGGCTCCGGTGGCCCCCGCCGCCGCCGAGCCGACATCACCCGACAGCGGCTCTGCCGTTCCCTCATCGGCGGGCGGGACCGACTGACCGGTTGGGGCGCACGCTGACGCGACCACTACGGTCGCGGGCATGAGCGACATCGTCACCTACTCCTCCGAGGGCCGTATCGGCCTGATCACCCTCAACCGTCCTGACGCCCGCAACGCCATCAACGGCGACGTGGCCCGCGGCGTCGAGGCGGCCATCGACCGTCTCGAGGCCGACGACTCGGTGTGGATCGGAATTCTGACCGCCAACACCGAGGGGCAGGAGCGTCCGGTCTTCTGCGCCGGTGCGGATCTGAAGGCCATCAACTCCGGGCAGGCCGGTGACCTCAACACCAAGCGTGGAGGTTTCGCGGGGTTCGTCTATCGCGAACGTCGCAAGCCGGTCATCGTGGCCGTCGACGGTCTGGCCACCGCCGGCGGATGTGAGATCGTGCTGGCTGCCGATCTCGTGATCGCCACCACCCGGTCCGCGTTCGGATTGGCCGAGGTCAAGCGCAACCTCATCGCCGGGGCCGGTGGCCTCTTCCGCCTCCCCCGTGCCATCGGACAAGCCGCCGCGATGGAAGCCATCCTCACCGGTGAGCCGATTCCCGCCGAGCGCGCCTACCACCTCGGACTCATCTCTCGTCTCGTCGAACCCGGCCAGGCTCTGAACGAGGCCCGTCGTTTGGCCGAGCAGATCACGGCCAGCGCACCGTTGGCGGTCTACGCCAGCCGTCAGGTCGTGCTGGCGGCCGCCTACGAAGACGACGCCACGCTCAAGAGTCTCACCAACAAACTGTTCGCCGAGGTGATGGCGTCCGCGGACACCAAGGAAGGTCTGACCGCTTTCATCGAGAAGCGCCCGCCCAATTGGACGGGACGCTGATCAGTCGTCGAGTCGCCGCGACACGGTGATGAGTCGGGCGGTGATGCCGGCTCGTTCGTACAGATTCTTGGTCTCCCGATCGCCCGGCAGGGCTTGGGCCTCGACGTGTCGACACCCCCGAGACCGACCGATGTCGATCATCGACGCCAGTAGCGCGTCCCCGAACCCGAGTTCACGTGCCGCCGACACGACGTGCACTCGGTCGACCCGCAGGATTCCACCGCGGACGGGGTCAGCGACGATCTCCCACACGCCCAGACCCACGACCACATCGTCGATGAGGCCAACGACCGCGCGTGCGACGAGATCGCCTCCGTCGAGACGCGACAATGCGGGATGCTCGGCCAGCCACGCTTCCCCACCCCGCTGATCGACGAGTATCTGGCGACTGGTGGCGTCGATCTCCACCAGCGAACCGAGATCCGCCGACACCGCCCGACGGACCACGGGTTCGACAGCCATCACGCCCTCAACTGAACAGCGGACAGGTGTCGTCTCCGACCGGACACGCCGGGGCACCTTTGCGAACGAGTAGGAAGCACTGGTTGCACATGCGCTC
>SYCH01000250.1 GCA_005787025.1 Actinomycetota bacterium
CTACTGCTGCGTGCACGCGTCGTTCGCCTTGCGTGACGCCGGCTTCGAGACGGTGATGGTGAACTGCAACCCCGAAACCGTGTCCACGGACTACGACACCAGCGATCGTCTCTACTTCGAGCCGCTCACCAAGGAGGACGTCCTCAACGTCATCGCCGCCGAGACGGTCGCCGCCGGAGGTCGCGCTCCGAAGGTGATCGTGTCGTTGGGTGGCCAGACGCCGTTGAAGCTGTCGGGTCAGATCCCCGTCGAGTTGATCGCGGGAACCTCGCCGTCGTCCATCGATCTCGCCGAGGATCGCGAGAAGTGGAACGCGTTGTGCTCGTCGTTGAACATTCCGCAGCCTCCCGGTGGCACGGCCGTCGACCTGAAGCAGGCGCTCGACATCGTCGACCGTGTCGGCTTCCCGGTGTTGGTGCGACCCAGTTACGTACTTGGCGGTCGGGCCATGCAGATCGTCCACGATCGCGATCACCTGGCCCGGGCCATGGCCGAACTGTCGGGTTTCGGCAGTCTCGGCAAGGAGGGTGGCCTGTCCGCCGAGCGTCCGGTGTTGGTGGACCGCTTCCTCGAGGACGCCACCGAGGTCGACGTGGACGCCATCCGTGATCACACCGGTGAGGTCATCATCGGCGGCGTCATGGAACACGTGGAGGAGGCCGGCGTTCACTCCGGCGACTCGGCGTGCGCGATCCCACCCCAGACGTTGCCGTCGTGGGTGGTGGAAGTCATCGAGAGTTACACCGCCGCCATCGCTTCGGCACTCGACGTGCGCGGACTCATCAACGTCCAGTACGCGGTGGCCGGCACCAACGTGTACGTCATCGAGGCCAATCCGCGCGCTAGCCGCACGGTGCCCTTCGTCGCCAAGGCCACCGGAGTCCCGTTGGCCAAGGTGGCGACCCGCGTGATGTTGGGTGCGACCCTGGCCGAACTGCGGGCCGAGGGATTACTGTCGCGGTCGGTGTTGCTCGATTCACCCTCGACGGTGGCGGTGAAGGAAGCAGTTTTGCCGTTCAACCGTTTCCCCGAAGTGGATACCGCGCTCGGACCCGAGATGCGCTCCACCGGTGAGGTGATGGGCATCGACGACAGTTTCGGCAAAGCGTTCTACAAGGCCGAACTGGCCGCGGGAACGGTGCTGCCGTCGGAGGGCACCGTGTTCTTGTCGTTGGCCGACGGCGACAAGCCCGCCGGCATCGTGGTGGCCAAGCGTTTGCGGGAGTTGGGTTTCGGGATCGTTGCCACACCGGGCACCGCCGACTATCTCGCCCGGTTCGGACACATGGTCGACGCGGTGGTGGGCAAGGTCAGCGAAGGCGCCAAGGTGACCGCGGTGAATCTCATCGCCAGCGGCGACGTCGCCTTCGTCATCAACACGCCCCAGGGTCGTGGTGGTCGCACCGATGGTGAGGCCATTCGCAAAGCGGCGAACGTCCACCGAGTGAGTTCGGTGACCACGGTCGAGGCGGCACTGGCGGCGGTCCGCGGTATGGCCGAGCAGTTGAACCACCCGCTCGAGGTGCGCAGTCTGCAGGAGCATCATGGTCGGTGAATGTCATGGTCGGTGAATGTCATGGTCGGTGAATGTCATGGTCGGTGAATGTCATGGTCGGTGAATGTCATGGTCGGTGAATGTCATGGTCGGTGAATGTCATGGTCGGTGATCGCCGACGTGAATCGGTGTCGCCACCCGACATGGCGGTGACCGTCGGTCGGGTGCGCTTGCGTCACGCGGTGATGACCGCGTCGGGCACGTCGGGTCACGCCGACGAGTTGGCGGCCTACGGTGATCTCGCCTCGCTGGGTGCGGTGGTCGTGAAGTCGTTGTCGGTCATGCCGTGGGCGGGCAATCCCGCTCCGCGCGTGCACCCTGTCGCCCAAGGCATGTTGAACGCGGTCGGCCTGCAAGGTCCGGGCATGGCCGCATGGTTGCGTGACGACCTGCCGCGGTTGTCGTCCACGAAGGCCTCCGTTGTCGTCAGCATCTGGGGACGTTCCGTCGAGGAGTACCGCGAGGCCGCCGCGGTGTTGGCCGCGGGGATCGTCGACTCGTCGCATCCGATCGTGGCCGTCGAGGTGAACCTCAGTTGCCCGAACATGAGCGGCCACGGCATCTTCGCTCACGACGCCGACATGTCCGCGGCGGTCATCGGCGCGGTCGTCGAGCAGGTCTCGTTGCCGGTGTGGGCCAAACTCAGTCCGAACACCGACCGCTTGGTGGCCATCGCCGGTCGGGTGCGCGACGCCGGTGCCGATGCCGTCACGTTGGTGAACACGGTCCTCGGCATGGCTCTCGACCCCGACACCGGTCGTCCGGCATTGGGCAACGGGGGAGGGGGACTGTCCGGGCGAGCCATTCACCCGGTCGCCGTGCGGGCCGTCCACGACGTGCGCGCGGCTCACCCCGATCTCCCCATCGTGGGTGTGGGCGGGGTGGCCGACGGGTGGAGTGCCGCCGAATTGATCATGGCCGGGGCCGACGCGGTCCAGGTGGGCACGGCCACCTTCGCCGATCCGGCCGCCCCCTTCCGGGTGGCGGCCGATCTGGAGGCCTGGCTGGGGACCCACGGTCATCGGTCCCCGGGGGCCATTCGGGGCCTGGCCCACCGCTGAACCAGCAGGTATCCACCCGAGGCGGCGACCCCGTGTGTATGGTCTGGCCATGGCAACACCTCCGCAACTGACACCCGAACAGCGCGCCGCGGCGCTCGCCAAGGCCGCCGAGGCTCGGGCCGCCCGCGCCGTGATCAAGGTCAAGCTCAAGCAGGGCACCCTGACGGTGGCCGATGCGCTGGCCTCGAGCGACCCCAACGTGGGCAAACTCAAAGTGGTCTCGATGCTCGAGAGCCTTCCCGGTTTGGGCAAGGTCAAGGCCCGCAAGATCATGGAGGAAGTCGGCATCGCCGACAACCGCAAGATCCAGGGACTCGGCACCCAGCAGAAGAAGGCCCTGCTCGAACACCTGGCCAAGTGAGCGACCGGGTCTCCACGCCCGGATCCTCCTCAGGTCACGCACCACGCATCTTCATCATCTCTGGCCCCGGTGGGGTCGGTAAGGGAACAATCGTCGATGCCTTGATGTCGCGTGACCCCCGCTTGTTGCTCAGCCGTTCTTGGACGACACGAGCCCAGCGACCGGGCGAACGTGACGACGCCTACGTCTTCACCACGCGAGACTCCTTCGAATCCCATCGAGAGTCCGGTGGGTTTCTCGAATGGACCGAGTTCCTCGGCAACTACTACGGAACCCCGGTTCCGGATCTGTCAGCGGGTCACGACATCGTGCTCGAGATCGAGGTTGACGGCGCCCAACAGGTGAAGGTACGCCACCCCGAATCCGTCCTGATCTTCATCCTGCCTCCCTCCCGAGACGAACAACGCCGACGCCTGGTGGGCCGTGGTGACCCGGACCACAAGGTTCAGGAACGATTGCGAAAGGCTGAGGACGAGGAACCCATCGGGTTGGCCCTGGCTGATGCCACCGTGGTCAACGACGATCTCCCCCGCACCGTCGACGAATTGGTGTCCCTGATCGACGGCTTCCGGGCGCGTTGAACCCCGAATACCGCAGGTAGCATTTGGAAATGCCCGCAACGTCGGGCGTAGCGAACCGGGCCATGGCCCACGATCTGCGAAGGACTTGCGATGGCCGCCAGCGACTCGATGATGACCCCCCAGTTGGAGACCCTGCTCGACAAGGTCGACTCCAAGTTCAGCCTGGTCACTCTGGCCGCTCGTCGCGCCCGCGATCTGCAGCAGTATTACAGCCGTGACGGCATGGTCTCGAACAAGGTCATCCCGCCCCAGGTTCCCTCGTTGCGCAAGCCCCTCAGCATGGGATTCGAAGAGATCGCCGTCGACAAGATCGTGCGCGTCTC
>SYCH01000251.1 GCA_005787025.1 Actinomycetota bacterium
ATCGGACTGCCCGGCACACTGGTGGTGTCGTCGGGACAGGCGGCCGAGACATTGGCGATCCTGACGCTGGCCGAGTCCGGTGACCACATCGTGGCGTCGCCGTCGCTGTACGGCGGCACGTACAACTTGTTCCATTACACGCTGCCCAAGATGGGCATCTCGGTCTCCTTCGTGGACGACCCGCACGATCTGCAGCAGTGGAAGGCCGCGGCGCGCCCGAACACCAAGGCGTTCTACGGCGAGGTGCTGGCGAATCCGCGCAACGACGTGTTCGACATCGAGGGCGTGTCGAAAGTGGCCCACGAGGTGGGTGTGCCGTTGATCGTCGACAACACGGTGCCGAGCCCGTACGGCATTCGTCCCCTCGAATGGGGTGCCGACATCGTGGTGCATTCGCTCACCAAGTTCGTGGGTGGACACGGTACGTCGGTGGCCGGCTCGATCACCGATGGTGGCAAGTTCGATTTCTCGGCGTCGGGTCGGTTCCCGAACTTCACCGAGCCCGATCCGTCGTATCACGGGCTGGCGTACTGGCCGGCGTTGGGTGCGGGTTCGTACATCTTGAAGGCCCGCGTGCAGTTGTTGCGCGACCTCGGAATGGCCGTGTCTCCGTTCAACGCGTTCATGCTGTTGCAGGGTCTGGAGACCTTGTCGCTGCGCATGGAACGCCACTGGAGCAACGCGCAGGCGGTGGGCGAGTACCTGGCCAAGCACCCGCAGGTGGAGAGCGTGAACTACGCCGGACTGCCGAGTAGCCCGTGGCACGAGCGGGCGAAGAAGTACTTCGGCGGACGCGGCTTCGGCTCGGTGTTGGCGTTCAACATCAAGGGTGGTCGTGAGGCGGGCGAGAAGTTCGTGGCGGGACTGTCGCTGCACAGCCACGTGGCCAACATCGGTGACGTGCGCAGCCTGGTGATTCAGCCGTCGTCGACGACGCACAGCCAGCTGACGGCCGAGGAGCAAGTGGCGTCGGGTGTGAATCCGGGATTGATCCGGTTGAGCGTGGGGTTGGAGTCGATCAAGGACATCCTGGCCGACCTCGACGCCGGATTCGCCGCCGCCTCCTAGCCCAACCACTTTGCGGCAATTTGTCGCATTTTGGTTTGGTCAGGGTTGGTCGTCGAGGAACTTCTGGAACTGGTCCGCCAGGTCGTCCGCCGACGGGATCGCCGCCTCGGTCATCTGGTCGTACTGACGCTCCAGTCCGCTCACTTGGCGGGCCAACTCCGGATCACTGCGCATCGCCTCGTCGTGAAGTCCGCGCCACCTCTCCACGTCCTCGGCCAATTCGGCTGATCCCGTGGGCACGCCCAGCACATGACCCAGGTGTTGCAGTAGGGCCGCGGACGATTGCGGGTGCTGGGAGTAGTCGAGGTAGTACGGCACCCCGACCCGCAGCGACACCGCCGGCAACTTCTCCTTCTCGCATTCGGTCTGCAACACGCCGACCACGCCCGTCATGCCCTGATACGACGGCTTCGACAGCCCGAGACTTCGTGCCAGATCGGGATCCACGGAACTGCCCACCACGATGGGCGCTCGTGTGTGGGGAACCGCATCGGGCGCGGCGCCGACGGTCACCATCGCCTCGCAACCAAGTCGTAGGTAGCACGCGATCACGCTTCGTACGTAGGTCTTCCACGCCGTGTGCGGCTCGACACCGTTCAGGATCACCACGTCACGAAGCGCGTTCGGATAGCGAATCGCCACCACGTCGTTGTTCGGCCACACGATCTCGCGTTCGTCGTCCTCGTCGAAACGAGCCTCTGGTCGCACCTGGGTGAAGTCGTAGAAGGGGTCGGCGTCGATCGTGGCGACCAACTCCACTTCGTTCGCGTCAGTGAGGTGTCGCAGCGCCATCGTCGCTGCGCCGGCCGCGTCGAACCAGCCCGTGAGAGCGAGCACCATCACCGGTCGACGAAGGGGCGCGGAAACTCCGTGCCATTCGAGGACGTCGGCAACTTCCATGGGTCAGATTCTCACCCGCGCAGGGCGTCGACAACAACGTCGATGCAAGCCGTCAGCGCGGACACGTCATCGGGATCGACGGCCGGGAACATACCCACGCGCAACTGATTGCGCCCCAACTTGCGGTAGCTGTCGGTGTCGACCACGCCGTTGGCCCGCAACGCCGCGCACACGTCGTTGGCGTCCACTCCACCGTCGGCGGGAGCGGTCAGATCGATCGTGCCCACCACGTGCGAGCGCATCGCGGGTTCGGCCACGAACGGGTTCGCCCACGGACGCGACTCGGCCCACGAATACAGAATGTCGGAGGACTTCTTCGAGCGACCGTTGCACGCGATCAGGCCACCGATCTCGTTCATCCATCGAACCTGGGCTTCGAACATCACCAGAGTCGCCAGCGCGGGAGTGTTGTAGGTCTGGTTCGCCACGCTGTTGTCGAGTGCGATCTTCAGGTCGAGTGACGCCGGTGTCCATCGCTTCGACGCGGCGATTCGATTGATGCGCTCGATGGCTCGTGGCGAGCAGGCCGCCACCCACAGACCACCGTCGGAGGCGAAGCACTTTTGGGGCGCGAAGTAGTACACGTCGACTTCCGCGGGATTCCACAGCAGTCCGCCCGACGCCGAGGTGGCGTCGACGATCACCAACGCATCAGCGCCGGCGCCGGCGGGGCGCACCAGTGGCATCATCACGCCGGTCGAGGTTTCGTTGTGGGTGAACGCGTAGCTGTCGATCCCGGCCTCGGCGACCGCCGACGGATGCGCGCCGGGATCGCACTTGATCACGGTCGGCTGACCGAGATGCGGAGCCGCCACCGCCGCTTCGGCGAACTTGGACGAGAACTCGCCGAAGACCAAGTGTTGGCTTCGGCTCTCGATCAACCCGAACGTGGCCACGTCCCAGAAGACCGTCGACCCACCGTTGCCAAGAACGATCTCCCAACCGTCGGGCAGCGAGAACAGAGCGCTCAGGCCGGAGCGCAACGAACCCACGAGGTTCTTCACCGGAGGCTGCCGATGGGATGTCCCCATCAACGTCGCTCCGGCGTCGGAGAGCGCCTTCATCTGCTCGGGTCGCACCTTCGACGGGCCACACCCGAACCGTCCGTCGGCGGGCAATAGATCGGGAGAAATACGAATCGATCGGGGGTCTGTCGTGCTCACTGTGTAAGCATGGCACCCATGAGTTCGTCTCCCCAACGGAATCGCACATCTTCTCGTCTGGCCGCCATCGCGGAATCGGCCACCCTGGCCGTCGACGCCAAGGCCAAGGCCCTCAAGGCCGCCGGTGAGAACGTCATCGGATTCGGTGCCGGGGAACCGGATTTTCCCACCCCCGAGCACATTGTCGAGGCGGCGGTTAAGGCGTGCCGCGATCCCAAGATGCATCGCTACACGCCCGCGGCCGGTTTGCCCGAGTTGCGCGAGGCCATCGCCGCCAAGACCCTGCGCGACAGTGGTTTTCAGACCACCGCCAACCAGGTGCTCGTCACCAACGGCGGAAAGCACGCCGTGTTCACCGCGTTCGCCGCGCTGTGCGATCCGGGCGACGAGGTCATCGTTCCGGCTCCG
>SYCH01000050.1 GCA_005787025.1 Actinomycetota bacterium
GCCAACGGTTTCAACTGGCAGCGATACCGCGTCCTGTTCACGAACGGTGTCGAATTGGGCGACCTCGACCATCGCCATCTCTCTCCGGTCGGCCGTACCGCCAAGCGATTGGCGAAGAAGGCCAAGCGCGGTTGAGCCGATTCCGGCCTGAACGCGTGCGCGGTTGACCACTCGACGTTGCGCGATGCTGCCGTGCCCGAATCGCGACTCCCTTCGGTTTTCGTTCGGACGCTCGCGGAGATGACGACGATTCGCCCTCTACACTCTCGCCCGTGCCCCCCAGCGCCCAGCCCCAACACGTAGCCACTCCCCTCGACGGTCGTCGCGAACGCGGCGCCCGCAACAAAGCGGCGGTCGTACAGGCACTCCTTCATTTGTACGAGGCCGGCGAGATCCAGCCCTCCGCCGCTCGTATCGCCGAGATCGCTGGTGTCTCGGAGCGTTCGGTGTTCCGTTATTTCGACGACATGGAAGATCTGGCCGCTAGCGCCATCGTCATCCAATGGGAACGGGTCCATCAGTTTTACGAGGGCCTCGACTGCACGGGCGACTTCGAGCAACGTCTCGAGAACATGATCGATCACCGCCTGCGTCTCTTCGACAAGACCATCGGTGTCGGACGAGCCTCGGCCGTGCTGTCCGCTCGCTCGGCAACCGTGTCCACCGCGATGAACCAACGACGCACGATTCTGCGCGGTCAATCCGTCGGACAATTCGCCCCGGAAATTGCGGCCCATGTCCAACCTGATGCCGTGGCACGAATCGTCGACTACACGTTGAGCATCGAGAACATCGAGTATCTGCGCTCGAGCGTGGGTTTGTCACGCAACCGCACTCGCGAGACCTTGATGGTTGCGCTGCGCCTCGCACTGATCTGACGAGATTCCTGCGCGGCGGGTACGTTCCGCCTCATCCGAGGAATTCGAATTTGCGACGCCACTCATCGAGAGCCGCGTCGATCTGTACCGGAGCCACCGGAGGGGAAATCAGATACCCCTGAGCCGCGTCGCATCCGATGTCGCGAACCATGCGGAACTGGTCGGGTGTCTCGACTCCTTCGGCCACCACGTGCAAACCGAGCGAGTGTCCGACCTCCACCCCCGACTTCACCATGGGGTCGGGCTCGGAGGCGTCGATGTCGAGTCGACCGACCATCGCTCGGTCGATCTTCAGTTCGGTGAACGGGGCCGCGAGCACCCGCTCGTAGTTGCTGGTGCCCGTTCCGAAGTCGTCGACGGCCAATCGGAAACCGGCCAGGCGCAATCGCGTCAGAATCGACAAAGCGGGCGCCGCATCCGTGAAAGGAGCGGTTTCGGTCACCTCGAAGGTCCATGCCTCGGCCGGAGCCGCTTCGGTGAGCATGCGTTGCGCTCGTCGTGGCAATTCCTCGTCGTTCAGATCCAGAACGGAAATGTTGACGCTGACATCGGGCATGGATTTCAGGGCTCGATAACGCAATCGATCGCGCGACGCCATCTTCATCACCGAGTCGAGCAATTCCGACGTCCGGCCGGCCTCTTCGATGAGGGCGACGAAGACCGAGGGCGACACGTCGCCGTGTGTCGGATGGCGCCAGCGGACCAGGGCCTCGACGCCGGTGACCTCACCCGAGACAGTCGACACTTTCGGTTGGTAGACGAGATGAAGGAACTCGGAATCGAGCAGTTCATCGGGCCCGACGACGACTCGGGGACCGGTGGGATCGTGCGCCTGATCCGACACCTGCGACCACTCCAGCATCGCGGTACGCAGAACGTCCAGTGAAAACGGTTTCGCGAACGTTCCGATGACCCGCAGCTTGTGCATTTCGGCGATGCGGCCAGCGGTGTCGAGCAACGATTGATCCGCTCCGCTCACGAGGATGACCGGCATTCCGCGATGCCGCGCCCCGAGTCGGCTCATCACTTCGATCCCGTCCACCTCCCCCAGCGACAGGTCGAGGACGACGAGATCGAAGCGTCCCTCGACCGCCCGCTCGATGTCGGCGGGGGTGCTGGCCGAATGGGCGCTGAAACCAACGGACTCCGCGACCGCCTCGATGAGTTCACAAATGGCCACCTCGTCGTCGATCACCAGTACTCGTGCGGCGTCAGCCATGTTGCTCACCTCCCTCGGATACATCCTGCTCGGAGTTCACTCCGTTCCCATCGTCAGCCAAGAGAGGAAGCACCACCGCGTAGAGATCCTCCCGAGAGAAGGGCTTGGCGAGCGTCCGCTCCCCCAACTCTTGCAACTGCTTCATGCTCGACGAATAACCCGTCATGAAGATCACGGCGAGATCGGGTTGATCGGCCGTCGCCAGACGAGCGAGATCGAGCCCGTCTTGCTCGAGGCCGAAGTTGGCGTCGGACACCAACACGTCGGGACGAAACTCCGAGATCAGTTCGAGGGCCTCGCGGGGAGACAGGGCGAAACGGGCGTCGACTCCGACGTCCATCAACCACGCCGCAACCATCTCGGCCAGGGCCTGCTCGTCGTCGGCCACCACCACGCGTCGACCCGCACCACGGGTGAAAGCGTGTCGCTCGGACACGGCACCGGGAACATGCAACGGAAGAACGAGTGTGACGGTGGTCCCCGTTCCGGGTCGACTCTCCAGCGTCGCCGTGCCGCCGCTTTGTTGGGCGAAGGCGTACACGGTGGCCAGGCCGAGACCCGTGCCGCTGCCGGCTTTTTTCGTCGTGAAGAAAGGCTCGAACGCCCTCGCCACCACATCGGCCGGCATACCCGAACCGTCATCGGACACCGACAACTCGATCAGGTCCTCGCGACGACGCGCCGCGATACGCACTCGACCGTTGGGTCCCATCGCGTCGCGCGAATTGAACGCCAGATTGAGAATGCAACTCTGCAGTCGGCCGGCATCGACCATGAGGTGCAAATTCGGATCGGGGATGTCGACTTCCACGGTGCGCCCAGCGCCCACGGCCTGCTTCACCAACGGGAGCAATCCCTTGATCAGGTCGGCCAGCGACACCGCGGTCTCCTCGAGCGGTTGACTGCGCGCCACCGCCAACAAGGACTTCGTGATCTCGGCTCCGCGCTCGACCGCCGCCATCGATCGCGAGAGGAATTTGGCCAACTTCTCGTCCTTGGTGATGGTCTCGTTCATGGCCATCAACTGCAAATTGCCGAGTGTGACGAACAGAAGGTTGTTGAAGTCGTGCGCCAAACCGCCAGCCAAGGCGCCCAAGGATTCCATGCGTTCCGCTTGGGCGGTGCGCATGGCCATACCACGTCGTTCGGTGGCGTCGGAGACCTGTAAGAATCCGATGCGTTCATCGCCGGGAACCGACACCGGGTACGCCTCGAGTTCCAAGATGCGCATTTCGTCACCCTCGCCGCCGGAAACCTCGACGTGCCCACCCTCTCCGCCGAGGACCTTGGTGAGCAATTCACCGACGATCCGGGCTCGCACCGTTTCGGGACCGAAGCCGAGAACCTCGATGACCGGGATACCCGGAACCCGATCCGAGTGGGCGTCACGAACGACCCGATTACCCGCCAACACCGTCATGTCCTGGTCGAACACCACCGACAAACCAGGCGTCGCGTCGAGGGCCGCTTCGAGCAACGACTCGCGACGACGCCGTTCGAACGCCACCCGCACCTGCGCCGA
This sequence comes from Actinomycetota bacterium, assembly GCA_005787025.1. Lineage (GTDB taxonomy): Bacteria > Actinomycetota > Acidimicrobiia > Acidimicrobiales > Ilumatobacteraceae > Casp-actino8. The sequence continues at coordinate 3,620 of SYCH01000050.1, forward strand.
GGCCCCCAACAACAAGACCGCGATCACGGCCGCGCCGAGGAGGATCTCGAACAAGAGCACGAGAGTGGCCTGCTGACCATCCACTCCGAATCCGGCCGCCGGTTCAGCGTTCATCACCACGACGGTGCCGTCGATGGTGCCCGTCGCTCGACCATCCTCGATGGATGTCACGAGGGAAACCTCGACATCTCCAAACGCTCCGGCCAAGGAGTCGCTCGCCGAGGCGAGCAACCGATCCGCGTCGAGTGCGAGAAGGAACGTGGCGGCGGTTTCCGAGTCGGGCGAATCACGAAGGGACTCGAACAGCAGGAAATTGCCGCGACCGAGAGAAATGAGTCCGTCACCGCGCAACCGGGTGCGGTTCTCACCACCTCGAGCCGTGTCTTCTGCCTCGGACGCGACCGCGAGCAGATCCTCGAAGAGCTGCTGGTCACCGAGGATCAACTCGTCGTCGCCCGTCTCGGAGCGCACCAACACTCCGAGCACGGCCGGACGCGTCGCGAGCGTGTCATCATCGGCATCCAATGCGTCGATGAGGTCGTTCACCTCGCTCGACACATCGTCGAGAAATGCGGTCATGGTCGTCTGCGCCGCGTCCCGCAGACGGGCCTCGTCGGCGGAACGCCAGATCTCACCAGTGGCTTGCAAAGCCAGCACCACGATCATCAGCGCAGCGAAAGGGGCGGTCAACTCGTCGAACGACAGACCGTGGTAGCGGAACCAACGGCCGCGCACGAGAACGGCGACGCAAAGGCCGAGCAACGACCCGACGGTCACGGCCGCTCCTAGCTCCCAGAACGACGCCACCGGTCCGTCTATGGCGACCTCCGCCACCACCAATTCGAGCGCCGCCAAAGCGAGTGAAGTCGCGACCGTCGCGACCGAGACAACCGCGAATCGACCTATCGGGTTCGCGCGTCGGCTGACTCGATTCGTGAGCACCAGCAGCAGATGCGACAGCGCCACGGCCTCGACCACGAGAAAGAGCGAGGCCACCACCGCCGGGGACAGGTGTGGCTCCGCCGACGAGACGTAGCCGCGCGCGACGAAGGTGATGATGCACGCCGACACCAAGGCGGCGGCACCGGCGGTGACGCCGTGCAACACCCGCGCCACGATCACCACCGCCAGCGCGAGGCGAACGTCGAACCCCAGCGAAGCCGTGAGACCCGCTCCGGCCGCGAGGGTGATCCACGCAAGAAGAGCGGCGGCTCGCGTCCCAGACACGCGGTGATAGGCGTCAGTCGTCCCGGTTTCGTCGACCGCGTCGGAGTCCAAGGCTGTGGCGATGCCAAATCGTACGCCCACGTCACGCGCGCATGCCGGATGTCGCGAGGCGCTCACGGGTCGACTTCGCTAGGATCGCCTTTCGACCGGGGAGTGGCGCAGTGGTAGCGTTCCTGCTTTGGGTGCAGGCGGTCGGGAGTTCAAATCTCCCCTCCCCGACCAATTCGAGAGGCGACTCGGGGTCACGGCGTACCGACGAGGCGTACGGATGTGTCAGGCTTGGTCATGAGCATTCTTCAGCAACCCGTCAACACGTTGTCCGGTCGACCCACCACGTTGGGCGATCTCGCGGCCAAAGTGATCTTGGTCGTGAATGTCGCCAGTAAGTGCGGTCTGACTCCGCAGTACACCGGCCTCGAAGAATTGCACAAGAAGTACTCATCGCGAGGACTCTCGGTCGTGGGCTTCCCGTGCAATCAGTTCCTCGGCCAGGAACCCGGCTCCCCCGAGGAGATCGCCACTTTCTGCTCCACGACCTACGGAGTCACCTTCCCCCTCATGGAGAAGATCGAGGTGAACGGCGAAGCTCGTCACGCCATCTATGGAGATCTGACGTCCGTGGCCGATGCCGAAGGGACCACCGGTGACATTCGTTGGAATTTCGAGAAGTTCGTGATCGCCGATGGCGGCAGGACGATCGTGCGTTTCGGTCCGATGGTCGCTCCCGACGACCCCACGATCGTGTCCACCATCGAGAATTTCCTCGACGCCTGA
>SYCH01000051.1 GCA_005787025.1 Actinomycetota bacterium
CGTCGGAAGACCTCTTTGCCCTCCATGTGGATGAAACCGCCGATGTCCGAATAGAGAAGATCCTCCGCGGAGCCGTCGGAGTCGATGTCCCACGCGAGCAATTGCCCGGGTCCGTCGACCGCCTCCAACACGACGGCACCGGATCCATCGGCGAACAACACGGCGGTGTTGCGGTCGGACCAGTCGGTGATGCGCGACAAGGTGTCGGTCCCGATGACGAGAATCTTGCGCGCCCCCACGGCGATCAAGCCGTGAGCCACCGTGAGGGCGTAGACGAATCCGCTGCACGCGGCGTTGACGTCGAACGCGCCACAGGAGAGTCCGAGGGCGTTCTGCACATGAGCCGAGGTGGCCGGAACGGTGCGGTCGGGAGTGGTTGTCGACAGCACCAGGGCGTCGATCTCGGATGGATCGACGCCGGCCATCGAAAGAGCGGCCCGACCGCTCACGATGCTGAGCCCGGCGGTCGTACCACCGATGTGTCGCTCGGAAATACCGCTGCGTTCCTGGATCCATTCGTCCGAGGTGTCGAGTGTCTTGGTGAGGTCGGCGTTCGTCACGACGCGTTCCGGCAAGGCGCTTCCCCAGCCGGTGATGACCGCCCCGCGGGCACCGGGCAGCGTGGCCGGCATCTCAGGCCGTCCTCAGCCAGGCGATCGGTTGTCGCGGGGTGATGCGTTCGCCGTCGACAGCGATGAAAGCCTGAAGAACTCCGGCGAACGCCGAGCGCACCTCGGCCTCGCCCACGGCGCCGATGACCGTCCCGATCTCGATGTGGGCGCCGGGCGTCAGGCCGGAGTGGGGGGTGAAGATGCCGGCGGCCGGGCTCACGACGAGCCGTTCGACGGCGAAGAGATGCTCGCCCTCGAGTTGGGCCGTGGTGGGCGAAGAGGCATTGACCCATTCGATGAACTTGTCGAGATCGTCGGGGGCGGCGATGGAGATCGTGCGCGCTCCGTCGATGGTTCGCTTGGCCATGCCGGTGAGGACGCCACCGGGACCGAGTTCGGCGAAACTGGTGACGCCCAATTCGGACAAGCTGACCAGACATTGGCGCCACCGAACCGGGCTGGACAATTGGGCCGACAACAAACTCGCCCAATCGTCGCCGTGGTCGTGGGCGGCCGCGTCCACGTTCGAGATCACCGGCACGTCGGTGTCGCGAGGGGTGGCAGCGGCGATGGCCTGTCGAAGACGGTCGCGCGCGGGAGTCATGAACGGTGTGTGGAACGCACCGCTGACCGGTAACGACATCGCCTTCTTGGCGCCCAGCTCTTTTGCGATCTTGATGGCCTTGGCGACCCCGTCGGGGGACCCGGCGATGACGATCTGCCCGGGAGCATTGAAGTTGGCGACCCACACGTCGGAATCGGCGCGACGACAGGCCACTTCGACGAGCTCGTCGTCGAGTCCGAGGATGGCCGACATCGTTCCCGGATTCGATCGGCTCGCTTCGTGCATGGCGTCGGCGCGCTCACAGACGAGTCGCACGCCGTCGTCGAAGCCCAGTGCGCCGGTGGCGGTGAGTGCGGTGTATTCGCCGAGGCTGTGGCCCGCGCAGAAACTGGGTTCGACACCGAGGCGCTCCACTGCGTCGAGCACCATGAGGCTCGACACGAACGTGGTCAGTTGGGCGTTACGGGTGTCCTTCAATTCGTCGGCGTCAGCGTCGAGCAGCAACCGAGCCACGTCGCGACCGGCCACGTCGCTCGCCTCGGCCACCAACTCCCACGAATCATGGTCGGCCCACGGTCGACCCATGCCGGGGCGCTGGGAACCCTGGCCGGGAAAAGTGAACGCGAGCACGACGGAGAACTTAGACCCTTGCCGACCCCACCCGTGATTAATGCGTGGTCGGCTGTCCGAGGATCACGGGTTGGCGCTGGTCGGGTGGACTCGTCAGCCCGTCGGGTAGCGTGGCGACCACGCCCCGGTAGCCCAACGGCAGAGGCAGCGGCTTCAAACTCCGTACGGTGTGGGTTCGAATCCCACCCGGGGCACAATTTCTTTCCTCGACGGGCAGTCGTTCGCGTCGTTCGCGGCTCCCACGTCCGGTGAGTTCCCCGTTCCGTACACTGCGACCATGGGTCGTCGCCTCGTCGAGCGTCGTCTTCGTGATGTCGGAGGCAAATTGCGCTCGATGCGCGCGTCCCTGGCGATCGTCGAGGAGCAGCTGGCCCACTTGAGCGACGAGGCCGAGGAGATGGGTTTACGGGCCTTGGTCTCCGAGACGCCGGGCGCGGATCTGGAGTACCGCGAGGCGCGACGTCATGCCGACGCGATGCTGAGACATCGGGAATCCGTGTGCGAAGCGATCGCCGAACTCGAGGCGCGTCAGGACCAGTTGCTCGAGCAGTTGCCACACTGAGCGGTTGGATCCCCTCGATGGGGAGGTATCCCCATCTTCGTCGGCATCGGTGTTTGGTGGTTGAATGTCCCCGTGAGCGTTCGCGTCGTCATCGCCGAGGACGAGGCCATCATCCGCCTCGATCTGAAAGAGACCCTCGAAGAAGAGGGGTACACGGTCATCGGTGAAACCGGCCGGGGCGATCAGGCGCTCGATCTCGTGCGGGACCTCCGTCCCGATCTGGCCATTCTCGACGTCAAGATGCCCGGGATGGACGGCCTCGAAGTGGCCAAGGTGATCGGAGACGAACGTATTTGTGGCGTTCTCGTTCTGACGGCGTTCAGTCAGCGCGAGATCATCGAGCAGGCACGAGATGCCGGTGCCCTCGCGTTCCTGGTGAAGCCGTACCAGAAGAGCGATCTGATTCCCGCCATAGAGGTGGCCATCGGCAGGTTCCGCGAACTGCAGGCACTCTCGGGTCACGTCGACGCCCTCGGCGAACAATTGGAGGCCCGCAAGTTGATCGACCGGGCCAAGGGTCGACTCATCGACGAGTTCTCGATGAAGGAGCAGGACGCCTTCTCGTTCATCCAGCGCACCGCGATGAAGGAGCGGTCCAAGATGCGCGAGGTGGCCGAGCGGATTTTGTCCGGCGAACTCCGCCCCACGTGATTCCGCGAGGGCGAGCACCCCGCGGGTCGCACCGTCGTGCGATGATCGGATCATGACCGAAGCCGATCGGACCTTGCTCGTCCTGGACGGGAACTCTCTCACGTACCGTGCCTTCTTCGGCATCCCGTCCGACATGGTCACCGCGTCGGGACAGGTGACCAACGCGGTGTTCGGATTCACCTCGATGTTGCTGACCGTTCTCAAGGACCGTCGACCCGACGGCGTGGTCGTGGCGTTCGATCGACCCGAGCCCACCTTCCGACACGTGGCCGAGCCAACGTACAAAGCCCAGCGCGAAGAGACGCCCGACATCCTCCGCCAACAGATGGGCATCGTCAAAGAGGTCTTGTCGGCATTGGGAATCACGTCCATCGAATGCGTCGGGTTCGAAGCCGACGACATCATCGCCACGGTGGCCGACCGCGCGGTGGAGGGCGGTTTTCGGGTCATCATCGTCACGGGTGACCGCGACAGCTACCAGTTGGTTCGTGATCCCGGAGTCCGGGTTCTGTACAACAAGCGCGGCGTCACCGATTACGCCCTCTACGACGAGGCGGGCATCCTAGAAAAGACCGGTGTTCGTCCCGATCAGTATCCGGCCTACGCGGCACTGCGCGGGGATCCGAGCGACAATCTGCCCGGGGTGCCCGGTGTGGGAGAGAAGACCGCGGCCAAATTGATCGCTCAGTACGAGAGCCTCGACGGCATCTTCGCCAATGTCGATGAGCAAACGCCCAAGCTTCAGGCGGCGTTGCGAGAGAACGAAACGCGGGCGCGCAAGAACCTCGAACTCATGATGTTGCGTCACGACGCTCCCATCGACGTCGACCTCACACGGGTCGACATCACGCCCGACCCGGACAAGGTGGGCGAATTGTTCCGAGCGCTCGAGTTCCGCACGATGGGTCAACGCCTCCGAGAAACACTCGGACTCCTCGGAAAGGTCGCTGCGGTCGAATCAACTTCGCCCGTTGAGAGTCCCGTATCGACGAGTGCCCCGCGGCAGATCCTGTCCGCCGAGGTCGTGAGTCTCCCGATCCGAGAGCGACTCGAACGTCTGCGAGCCATGTCAGAGGTGGCGATCGCCGGACGATGGGGCGGTCAACCCGGCCGCTCGGAATTGATCGGACTGGCGGTGACCCTCGACATCGACGCCTGTGAGACCACCTGGTTCGACGCGGTCGAACTCGACGACGAAGACGTCCGGGAGTGGTTGTCGTCGGCGACCTTCGTGGGGCACGACGCGAAGAACCTCATGCGGTCCCTACTCGAGCGGGGCGTCGACATGACGGGCCTCCGACTCGACTCCGCGATCGCCGCATACCTGATCGACCCCGCCAAGAGCGACTACACGGTCTCTGATCTGCTGACTCGTTACACGGACTTCGACTTCGGTGCCGACGCGACCGACCGTGGGGAGTTGGATCTCGATGGAACCGCATTGACGGACGCGGCCGAGGCGGGTCGAGACGCTCTGGCGATCGCGCACATGGTCGATCCGTTGCGTCGCTCGTTGGAGTCGCAGTCGATGACCTCGCTGCACGATGACATCGAGAACCCCCTGGTGCGAATCCTGGCCCGCATGGAAAACGTCGGCATCGCCGTCGACCGAACGACGCTTTCGGACATCGCCGAGCGACTGTCACTCGAGACTCGTGAACTCGGTGAAACCCTGCAACGCATCGCCGAGAGCGCGTTCAATCCGAACTCGCCGTCCCAACTCGGGCGAATCCTCTTCGACGAGAAGGGGCTGACCCCACCGAAGAAGACCAAGACCGGGTATTCCACCGATGCGGCCACGTTGGAGAAATTGCGCGACGAGTGGCCCGAGTTCATCGACCCGCTTCTTCGGTTCCGGGAAGTCGACAAACTTCGCGGCACCTACGGTGAGGGACTGTTGGCCGAGGTGGCCGCCGACGGCCGTATCCACGCGACCTTCAATCAGACCGTGGCTCGCACCGGGCGTTTGTCGAGTGATCGTCCCAACCTGCACAACATTCCGGTGCGCACCGACGAAGGTCGGGTGTTTCGCACGGCGTTCGTTCCGAATCCGGGTGCGCGCCTGATGGTCGCGGACTACAACCAGATCGAACTGCGGTGCATCGCGCA
>SYCH01000252.1 GCA_005787025.1 Actinomycetota bacterium
CCCGACCACGGCGGCAACGAAGATTCGGCCAGCAAGTCCATCGGCGATCTGGGCGAGGCCCGGCGCATCCTGATCGGCTGAGCGTGCCCCCGGCCAAGAAGCCCAAGGGATTGGTGTTGTTCCCCGGTTCGGGTTCGGGCGCGGATCACCCGTCGTTGATCGCCATCGAACAACGGGTGGCACCGTTGCCGGTGGGTCGTTTCGACTTCGACTACCGACTGGCGGGCAAGCGCGCTCCCGATCGACCGCCCAAGTTGTTGGCCCGCGTGCGCGAGTGCGCGCGCGAATTCGCCACCGAGCACGGCACCACCACCGGCGCACTGGTGTTGGGTGGTCGCTCCATGGGCGGACGCATCTGCACGATGGTGGCCGCCGGTGTTCCCGACATCGACGGCGAGAAGCCCCTGCCCGTGCGCGGCCTGGTGTTGGTGTCGTACCCGTTGCACCCGCCCGGCAAGCCCGAGAACCTGCGCGTGGAACACCTGCCGCGCATCACGGTGCCGTGCCTGTTCGTGCACGGCACCAAGGACGACTTCGGTTCACCCGACGAGTTGCAGCGGTGGACCGCCTCCATTCCGGGCGCGGTGACACACCACTTCGTCGAGAACGGTCGTCACGACCTGAAGAACAAGGACGGCGTCATCGCCGAGGTGATCGCCGACTGGATGGCCTCACTCTGCTGAGTCGCTCGCGCGCGACACGGGCATCGTGTGATCCTCGGGGTTCAACTCCTCCAACTCGCGGCGCGCGGTTTCGGGATAGGTGAAGGCCACGATGAGGGCCACCACCACCGGTCCGCCCACCAACGCCAACATCACCGGCCCGTAGGGCGTGCCACCGTCGACGATTGCACCGGTGAGCAACAACGAGATGCTTCCCCCCAACAGCGCACTGGCCAGGATGAGATACGCCGCGCGACCGCGGTTGCCGGTGGGGAACAACTCGGTGCGGTACACGGCCAACGGGGGATAGGCCGCGGCCGCGACGATGGCACCGATGATGGCGCTCCACCACATCAACGGTCCCGAGAATGTGAATGACAAGGCGATCAACAACGCACCCGTGGGCGCGCAGACCACCGCCAAGCGTCGCCGACCCGAGCGATCGGCCACGCGACCACCGACCACCAATCCGATCACGGCCGGGGTGGCGGTGACGATGGTGAACAACGACACCATGCCGGCCGAGAAGCCGCGCTCGTCCTTGAGGAACGTGTTCTGGAAGAACGACGCCGGCGACAACAACATGTTGCCGAAGAACGCCACCGCCATCTGGATGCCCAAGCGACGCCGTTGCAGGCGCGGCACGGGTGTGGCCGCCACGTCGGCCCGGTGCCATTCGAAGCGCTTCGTCTCGGGCAGGTGCCGCGCCAGATCACGTGCCACCAACAACCACACCAATCCCAGCACGTACACCCAACGCCAACCCGACTGCCCCACGTCGGCCAGGGGCAAGGCCACCACCGCCACCCCGGCACCCAAGCCGTTGGCCATGGCCAACACGCTGATGGCGTAGGCGCGTGAACCACGGGGCATCTCCTCGGCGGCGATCACCGCGATCAACAGATCCAACGCCAAGCCCAACGGACGTCCCAACGCTTGCGTGGCCACCAACACGGGGAAGTTGGGGGCCAACGCACCGAGCGAGGCGATGATGGGCGCGGCCCACGCCAACGTCACCACCACGCGTCGACGACCGATGCGATCGGCCAACAGCGCGGCGGGCAGGCCGAACAACACGCCCACGCGCACGATCGTGCCCGCCACACCGCGACCCCAATCGCCCACGCCGAAGTCGTCACCGGCGAACGACACCGTCTGGGTGAACAACGTGTTCACGAACGCGGTCAGCAACGACGCCGCGGCCAGCAAACCCAGGATGCGCACTTGTCGTCGATCCAATCGATCCGGCGGTGCCCAACCCGGTTGTCCGCCCCGCGAGTCGGGTGCGCGGCGCGACAACGAGCGCTTCACCAACGGTCCGAACAACCAATGGAACCACGGGATCACCAAGCGGTACTCGGTGCGTTCGTGCAGTCGGCCGTCACGCGCGCTGACCGTGCGCCGGTAGTCGCGGAACGGCCCGTGTCGCTGGACGAACGAGGCGACGGTGTCGGAGCCGTCGGGTTCGGGTTCCTCGCCCACCAGATCGTCGTGCGAGGCCCACAACCACGCTCTGACCTGCGGTTCGTCGGGCCATTCGCGCACCAGATGCACCCCGTTGCGACCCACGGAGCGAGCATACTTGTACGTCTATGGACCGCATCGTCGTGCAGCAGAGTGGTCCCTTGTCCGGACAGGTCGACGTGCCCGGGGCCAAGAACTCGGTGCTGAAGTTGATGGTGGCGTCGCTGTACGCGCCCGGTCGACACGAACTCACCAACGTCCCTGATATCTCCGACGTGGAGACCATGGGCGCACTGTTGGGCGCGCTCGGTGTGCGCGTGCGGCGCGACGACGCCGACGACACGGTGTTGCATCTGCACAACGATGGCGATGTGCGCACGGTGGCGCCACCCGATCTGGTCACCAGTATTCGCGCCTCCATCAACGTGCTCGGTCCGTTGTTGGCGGTGTGCGGACGCGTGCGTCTCGACATGCCCGGCGGAGACGACTTCGGCACGCGACCCATCGACATGCACATCGCCGGGTTGAAGGCCATGGGTGTGGACTTCGACATCGACGATCATTCCCTCGCGGCTCGTGCCGACCGACTGCGCGGAGCCGACATCGTGCTCGACTTCCCCTCGGTCGGTGCCACCGAGAATCTGTTGACGGCGGCGGTCCACGCCGAGGGTCTCACCACCATCACCAACGCCGCGCGCGAACCCGAGGTGGCCGACCTCTGCGAACTGTTGGTGGAGATGGGCGCACGCATCCAGGGCATCGGTTCGTCGGTGCTGCGCATCGAGGGCGTCGAGCGCGGTTCGTTGGTGCCGGTGTCGCACGCCGTGGTGTCCGACCGCATTCAGGCCGCCACGTATCTGGCCGCCGTCGCCGTGGCCGGTGGTTCGGCGGTGGTCAAGGGCGCGCGCGCCGAGCACATGGTGGTGTTGCTGAATCGCATGAACGACATGGGCCTGCACCTCGAGGCCGTGCCCGGCGGAGTGTCGATCGTGTCCGAGGGTCGCATGCGCGCCGTCGACGTGCAGACCCTTCCGTATCCGGGACTGGCCACCGACTACAAGCCGTTGCTGGTCACCATGCTCGCCGTGGCCGAGGGCATGGGCATCGTCACCGAGAATCTCTATCCGGGCCGCTTCCGTTACGTGGAAGAGTTGTCGAAGCTCGGCGCCGACATTCGCACCGACGGCCATCACGCCATCGTGCGCGGCATGGAACGTCTGCGCGGTGCCGCCGTGGTGGCCCCCGATATTCGCGCCGGTGCGGCCTTGGTGATCGCCGGGTTGGCCGCCGAGGGTCGCACCGTCATCTCGGGCATCGAGCACATCGACCGCGGCTACGACGATCTGGTGGGTCGTTTGGTGGCGATGGGCGCCTCGGTGGCGCGGGCCGACTCAGCCGATCTCTGAGTCGTCGTCCTCGGTCGCACGATCGCCGTCGGAGAGTCCCGCACCCAGACGACGGCGCACGACGGCCAGCAGACCCACGATGATGGCGATGGGCCCGGCCACCATCAGAATCTCGTCCCATCCGCCCTGGTGGGCGAGAACCGCGCCGATCA
>SYCH01000052.1 GCA_005787025.1 Actinomycetota bacterium
ACGGGCACCAGCACCAGATGGGTCTCGCCCGCTTCGGAGGCGCAGAACGCCACCAGCGAGCCGTCGGGGCTGAGGCGCGGTTCGGTGAGGTCGCGCCCGACCAGGCATTGGGCCACGGTGAGGGGGCGCCGTTCGACCACGTGGCAAGGCTAGGCGGAACAAGGAGCGACCACGGGCGTGGGACTACGGTTGAACCCATGCCCGAGAAGCCCTCACGCAACCTCGCCCTCGAACTCGTCCGCGTCACCGAATCGGCGGCCCTGGCCGCGTCGCGCTGGGTGGGTCGTGGCGACAAGAACGGTGTGGACGGAGCCGCCGTGGACGCCATGCGCACCGTGCTGGCCAGCGTGCCCATGAACGGCGTGATCGTCATCGGCGAGGGCGAGAAGGACGAGGCGCCCATGCTGTTCAACGGCGAGGTGGTGGGCGATGGTTCCAAGCCCGACACCGACGTGGCCGTGGACCCCATCGACGGCACCACCTTGACCGCCATGGGTCGCGGCAACGCCCTGTCGGTGATCGCGGTCAGCGAGAAGGGCACCATGTTCGATCCGGGCCCGTGCATGTACATGCAGAAGATCGCCGTCGGCCCCGACGTGAAGGGGTCCATCGACATCAACGCGTCGTACACCGACAACCTGAAGTGGATCGCCAAGGCCAAGGGCGAGAGCGTGCGCGACCTGACCGTGATGATCCTGGATCGTGATCGTCACAAGGATCTCATCGAGGAGGTGCGCGCCAGTGGTGCGCGCATCAAGCTGATCAGCGACGGCGACATCTTCGGTGCGCTGGCCACCGCCTGGCCCGACGCCGGCGTGGACGTGTTGTTCGGTATCGGTGGAACGCCCGAGGGTGTCACGTCAGCCGCCGCGTTGAAGTGCATGGGTGGCGAGATTCAGGGCAAGTTGTGGCCCCGCAACGACGCCGAGCGCACGGCCGCTCTGGATGCCGGCTACGACCTGGATGCGGTGTTGACCACCGACGATCTGGTGCGCGGCGACAACTGCTTCTTCGCGGCCACGGGCGTGACCGACGGCGAGTTGCTGAAGGGCGTGCGTTTCCACGCCGGTGGTGCGATCACGCAGAGCCTGGTGATGCGCTCGCATTCGGGGACGGTGCGCATGATCGAGGCGCGCCACCAGTTGGACAAGCTGAACCAGATCTCCAGCATCGACTACGCCTGACCTGTTGGGATCGCACAGCGGTCATTACTGACCACGCATTCGCCCAAGCGGAACGCGGGCGCTGAAACCCGGAAGGCTCACCAGTCGAACAACATCCGGAAGATTTCGTCCCTTCGGTCCCGAACGTTGCAAATGAGTTCGGCCTTCGGAAGTCCTTTGACTTCGATCCGGAGAAGTGGCGTCCCGAGTAGATGGTCGTGATAGCGACGACGGTCGTAAACGGTCACGAGCCAGTTCGTCGGACCGATCAGACGCGCCCCGGCAAGCAAAGGGGGATGGGCCAGATCTAGGAAGACGTCGAAATCCGACCACCAGGAGTCCGCGATGCGCGCACAGCGACTCGCCTCATCGGTCTCCCAGTCGAACCACTGGATCCCGCCCGCAAAACCATTGTCAGTGCGGAATGTCTCGGTCAAACGTTCGTGACTGACCCGCACGTAGTCATCGGTTGCCTCGACATCCGTCAGCAAGCGACGGAGTCGACCCACCGGTCAGTCGTGCTCCTGGGGGAATGCCAGTCCACCGAACGGGTTCAACGAGATGGAGATGATGCCTTCGCGGATGGCGACGATCGACCGCGGAGACTCCGACAGTTCCAGACCAACGATCAACCCGTCCACGTAGATCCCGTCAGTCAGTCTCGTCATCCTCACTCCCCATCTGTTGCGAATCGGATTTTTCAGGACCAGTTGGAGACGCCGCCAACGCGCGCACGTCGGCGTTCGGAGACATTCCGTTCAGGAGTCGGCGCAGTATCGCCCTGCGCTGGTCTCGGCCGAGTGCGTAATAGCCCTCACCGACTTCCACGTGTTTCATATTCGGTTGGTTTTCGCTGCTCATGTTCGGTTCCTCCGCGACTGTCGAATGCTCGTGAGACCCGAAACGACCCGTAGACGGGTTTCTGTGCGCGGGATCGAATCCCGAGAACTGCTACACGTCGATGACGTCGTCGTCCGCGACCGAGACATCCCACGATGCCGGAATCGGACCGAATGCCGCGTTCGACGCGCGAATGATCCCCTGACTGATGAATCCGTTGACAGTTCCACCGATCACGGCGCCGATTCCGAACGGGGCAACCCTGCCCAACACGATGATCCCTTGTTTTGAACCGTATTTGGTCACGAAGCTGCGGCCCAGTACGCGGTTCACCCGGCGAATCGAATTCATCGGGATCGACTTCACCACGGCTTTGGCCCAGTGTTGTCCGGTCCGTTTGGCGACCACGGGTATGGCTCTGTTGGCGCTCTGGCCCAGCATGATTGCCGTCACCAACAACCTCTGTCGCTCGACGTCATCGGTCCGGATGCCATGTACTTCACCGCGAGCAAGAACATACAGAGCGGTGGCTCCCAGAAAGGCGACGAACTCGCCCCCTGTCAGGGAGAGCGCAACCCCCGTGCCGACCCCCGGGGCGGCTGCCGCGGCCCCGACACCGGCACCCGTGGCCACGGTACTGGCCCTGAACTCGTTGTTCAGACGTCGGAGGATCTCCTGCGGGCTGGATCCGGGACTCTTGCGTCGCAGCCGTGCCACGTGGGCCGTAGCCAACGGAGCCTGAACCTTCAACGCTTTGTCGAGCGCCCGGAGGATGAAAGTCTCATTTGTCGTCGTCTCGAGTTCGCTATTTGTAATTCGTGAAGACTCTCACATGATGTTTCCGACCGTCAATGAGGCTCTCCATTCTCCGTATTCACTGTCTTTTAAGACCTCGCTCAGCCTTGCCACACCCCTGGACCAAGCTCTCGGTGTTCGCCATGAAGCTGATCATTCACACTGATAACCGAGACGACTAAGGGGTTGCCGTTGCAGAACTGTTGCTTATGGACCGTCATCGCCATGGTCATCGTCGGTGGCCTGGCGATCGCCTCGGTCACCATGCTGATCTG
>SYCH01000253.1 GCA_005787025.1 Actinomycetota bacterium
CGAACGCGAGCAGACCCTGAACCAAATGCTCGCCGAAATGGACGGATTCGAGACTTCGGAGGGAATCGTGATCCTTGCGGCCACGAACCGCCCCGACATTCTCGATCCCGCCCTGCTCCGTCCGGGTCGTTTCGATCGTCAGATCGTCGTGCCGCTTCCCGAGTTCGAGGAGCGCTTGGCGATCCTGAAGGTTCACAGTCGCGACAAGCGCATGGGTCCCGACGCCGACCTCGAGGTGATGGCCAAGGGCACCCCGGGCATGAGTGGCGCCGACTTGGCCAACCTCGTCAACGAAGCCGCTCTCTTCGCCGTGCGGCGTGGCAGTGCCCAGATCGAGCGCATCGACTTCGAGTCGGCCCGCGATCGCATCATGATGGGTGCTCGACGTGATTCGTTGGTGTTGTCGGCCGAAGAGAAGCGCGTGACCGCGTATCACGAGGGCGGACACGCAGTGTTGGCGGCGGTGTTGCCGAACGGCGATGCGCTTCACAAGGTGACCATCCTCCCGCGGGGCATGGCTCTCGGCGTCACCCAAACCCTCCCCGAGGAGCGGCACAGTTTCTCCAAGGACTACATCCTCGATCGCATCTGCATGGCGCTCGGCGGACGGGTGGCCGAGCAAGTGGTCTTCCAACAGCAGACCACCGGCGCCGCCAACGACCTCGAGGTGGTCACCGGCTTGGCTCGCCGTATGGTTCGCGAATGGGGCATGAGCGACAAGGTCGGCCCGATGGCGTGGCACAACAATCAGCAGGTCTTCCTCGGCGAAGACCTGATGACCGGCGGACGCGAGTACAGCGACGACACCGCGCGCATGATGGATGAGGAGATCAACCAGATCCTCACCACCCAGGAAAAGCGGGCGGTCGATCTCCTCACCACACATCGCCGCGGCCTCGACCTGGTCGCCACGGCGTTGCTGGAGAAGGAAACCATCGACGGAACCGAGGTCGCCGAGTTGGTGCAACAAGGCATGGGCGATGGCTCGAGCGTGCCCGTCCAGGTCGCCGACTGATCAGTGGTTCTCGCACCCCGCGGGTTCGTTCCCTGAGTCGGGGTCCCGAACTCGCGCCACGACCGCCCACAGATCGGTCGCGGTAACCGGTCCGAGAATCGAATGACGCACGATTCCCTCGCGGTCGCACACGACCAACGTCGGCACGGCGTCGATGCGGTATTTCTCGTGCACGGCGCGATCCGTCGCGTACTCGATCTCGCGGACCGACACCTTGCGACTACGCAACGCTTCGGCCTTGGCGGCCACGTCGGCACACACGTGACACGTTCCCGACGTGAAGACGACGATCGACCACTCGGCATCCCCGAGAGCCAGATCGAGGGGATCCATCTGCGTCGGCACGTTCCAGCTTTTCTGAGTCGGGGCATCGGTGCGACGCGAACGGCGCAACAACAAGGCCACCAGGGAGACCGCGACGGCGATGGAAGCGGCGATCAGTAACTGCACGTCGATCACTCCGGGAACGCCAACGAGCCGCTACGCCCGCGCAAGGTCGCGGTGCGCTCGAGACGTCGTTCGACGACCATCGGACGATCACCGGCCACCACCAGCGGTCGACCGAACGCGAGCGGATCGATCAAGTCGACGGACACGACGGAGTTGGGCCCGAGAACGACATCGATCAAACCGGTCACCGGCTCCTCACCACCCGGCCCGACCGAATAGACGGTGAACGTTCCGGACTCACCCGAGGTGTTCAACACAATCAGCACGTCCTCGATGGCGATCGACGTGCTGGTCGGAATGCGCCAACGCTCGGAGGTGTACCCGCCCATCACACCGAGCACGGCGGTGGTCGCGACGTAATCGGCGGCCGGACGCGTGATCACGCGTTCGACCACCAGATCCGATCCGGTTTCACTCGAGATCAGCATGGCGTGGGCACCATCGGGCAGACCCTCGATCGTCGACGTGTCCAGTGTGACCACCTCGTGGGCCGGAACCGACAATGTCGCAGGAGGCAAGGTGGTGTCGACTTGCCCCAGTCCCAGAACCAGGACCGACGCCTGAGCAGCCTCGTCGGTGGGGTTGTAGATCGAATATCGCTCCGAGATTCCGGAGCCCTTCTCACCGTCGGCAAACCACCATTCGCTGGAGGCCGCCGGAGCTCCCAGTGCGTTGATGTGCCCCAGTCGTCCACCGCCGAGGTAATGCTGATCCTTGGCCGCCACGAAGCGACCCGATTCCGCCACCACCGACACCGCCAACACCTTTTCGTCGCGGAAACCCGCCTCGGCGACGTTCACCACCCGAATCGACCGCGCGGGAACGACATAGCCCTGGAGGTTCGACGGCGTGCGGGGCCCGGCCTCGGTGGCCACCGACACGTTGACGATGGCGGCCGACAGATACGGGTTGGTGAGTATCAACCGGAAGTCGGATCCGTCGAACGTGAAGCCGTCAGCGAAGTGCCACGCGTCGGAGGTGGCATTGGCGCAGGGCGCGACAGCCGTGCCGGCGGGATGAATTGCCCTCTGCTCGACCGCCACGAACGAGGAGTCCAACTCGACGATCGTCGAGGCGTACGACGAATCCACGAGCGAGCGAACGTCGATGATGGACTGTCCGCGGGCATCGACGGTCACGGGCGATTCGACGGGCTTCCCGTCGGCGGTCAAGGCGGTCACGGTGCCTCGGGCGACGACATCGGTGGGGTTCGACAGAACGATCTCACCGGAGTACGACCCGCTACCGCTGTCGCCCGCCGCCGACGTACCACCACAGAACCAAGACGTGGTGATCGACGACTCATCACCGGGAACCACCGGTGTCCCCGCCGAATCGGACACGGAGAAGATGGGCGGTGCGTCGGATCGCGCGCCGTCCTCGGCGTACGCGATCGCCCCGATCACCACGGCGACGACCACCCACGGAGTGATGCGACGCAGGTTCACGGACGATCCTCCATCGCGATGATCGGCGAGTCCTCCACGGCCGCCGAGGAGGTGCGAGTTGCCCACCGACGACCGAAGTGGCGGGGCTGGCGCCACCCCACCACGAGAACCGCCCACAGCACGAACTGCACGAATGCCCACAGGATTCTCGAGAACGGCCGCTCATGGGACAGCTCGAGCACTCCGGGGTCGTCGATGGTCGCCGACATCACCGAACCGAACGAGGCACCGAGGTCGATCGCGCGACCATCGACCGTGACCGACCAACTCTCATCGAGTGGTACACCGAGATGAAGCGTGCCCGCGGGAACCGATTCCGATACGGACTTCCACGGCCGGACCAGGGAGGACACGGGCACGGCGCCCGACATGTCGACGACCGCCAGGGCTTCGTCACCACCCGACGAAGCGGCGTCTGACCCCGCCGCGGTCAGGATCGACACCGTTGGGATCACTTGCTGATTCTCGAAAACGATCATGCTGGCCGGAGAGAACTTGCGGCGGAAGTCGAGTTGAGCGCCAAAGGATTCCACCAATCCGTCCGGAACGGGGAGGGGATCACGCGTGGTCGAGATCACCCGATCCACCACGGGGATCACCACGTAACGCACTCCGAGAGGGGCCATCAAGCGCCCGACACGGTCGGTCGATCCAGATGCCACGGCCTCGACGAGTGGTTCCAGGTTGCGGTCGACGTCGTCGGGTGCCGGGGTCCACAGATCGTCGGCGTCGAGTCGCCCTGATTCGATGATCGAGTAACTCAGACCCTCGCCGATCTCGTGCGACGAACCGGGGATCAATCGTTCATCGCCGATGATCAGAACCCTGAATCCACCCAGATCGTCGGTGGCCAACAATTCGGTCATCTGCTCGGAGAAGGTGGTGTCGGGTTGTTCCCATCGACCATCGCTGGCCACCGCCAAGGCCGGAACGAGACCGAGGGGAATGCACGCCAACGAGATGAGCGCCACCGGTTGGCGCAGGCCGAATCGTGCGCCTCGAACATCGGCCCCGAAGACCACCCAGACCATCGAGACCCCGAGGGCGACGCCGACCGCCGCCGGGGCCAGCAACACGCCGGGCTCGGGCAGATCGATGGGGAAGGAGTCGCGTTGTCCGAGCACGGCCAGCAACGTCGAGCCGGCGATCAGCACGGCCGCGCGCATCGCCCACACGAAACGCCAACCGCGCGACACGAAGGGAGCCACGAGCGCGGGAACGAACAGCAAGATCACGAGACCGCCGAGGGCGGACGGTCCGATACCGAAGCGCAGTAATTGCCAAACCCCGAGATCGGTCCCGGTGCGCGACCCGATGAAGGCGTGCCAGCCGTCCGACGCCAGGTAGCGCGTCATCCACGGAAGGTTCACCACCACCGCGGCCACGATCGACACCATGACCGCAGCGATCCCCAAACCGGCCGCGCGCGAGGATCCACCCGCCAACAATGTCGCCAGGATCCACAGCACCGCACACACCAGGACGACCAACATCACCGCGGGCGCGAATGCCGCCGTGACACTCATGAGGAGAGCGAATGACGACACGATGCGCACCCTGGTGGCGGTGTCGGGATGGTCGACGACATCTCCCACGGCCCGACTCGACTCTTCCACACCGCGCGGAAGGCCGAGACCACCGAACAATCGCATCAAGTGCAACGCCCACGGCAGCACGGCGTAGGCGATCAGCGCTTGCAGGCGCCCCGCGGCCACGGCGGCGTACGGAAGCGGAACGGCCGCGTACGCGATCGTGCCGATGAGGCGGGCCCGCGGCACCGATGCCACGGCGCACAGTCGCGACGCCCCCAACCACCCCGCGGCCACGAGTCCGATGATCGCCATCGTCTGCGCCAACGCCGGATGACCCAAGGTGAGAACACCGGCCAGAGCCATCAGCAGGTTGCCGGTTGGTTGCGCCGTCGTGGCCCCGAGGTCCTTGTCCCACCATCCGGAGAGATACGAATGAAAGAGATCGCGAGGCGAGTCGACCCACGGCATCATGTCGGCGACTGATGCGACACCGCCCGAGATCAGATCGCGCGAACCCACGAGCAACAGGGCCCACAGGACGAACCACGCCACGATGGCCACGGGCTCGCGGGACCCCGTGTCATACGACCGACCACCACCGGAGACGGGACCAGACGATCGTTGCCGACCGCGCACCACCCGTCGCCAGCGAACGCTTCCTCGCACCTGCAGATCAGCGATCTCGCGGTCGGGGATGCGACGCAATGTCGCGACACGGCGACGACGTCGCAGAATCGACAGCGTGTCGCGCGGAGCCGACACCAGTGCGCCGACTTCGGTGGATGCCCGACGTGGGTGACCGGTCACGAGCGACACGAGCGCCTCGATCAGAGTGACCACGATCAAGGCGGGAACGACGACGAGCGATCGTGCGGCCCCGGTCAGGGACGCGACCGTCGACAAACGGTGACGCGCATCCATCGCCACGTGCGACAGGTCGTCGCGGCGATCGCGCAACCTCCCACGATGCCTCACCCGCGCCGCCGGAGCCACCACCACCCGGGCTCCCATCAGATGCGCACGCCAGCACAAGTCGAGGTCCTCGCCGTGAAACTCGATCGCCTCCTCGAAACCACCCATCTCACGGAAAAGATCGGCCCGCACGAGCAGGCAAGCACTGGGCAACACGAAAACGTCTCGCACCGCATCGTGTTGTTCCTGATCGATCTCGTGCTCCTCGACCGCACTGTCGAGTTCCCCGAAGCGATCCGCGTCGAATCCGACCATTTGCAAACGACGAACATCGTCCCACTCCACGATCTTCGGGCCCACTAGGCCGGCGTTGGAGCGGTACAACTCCTCCACCATCAAGCGCACGGCATCGGGATCGAGAGCCACGTCGTCGTGCAGGAACAAAAAGAACCCGCTGTCGCCCTGAACCAGACGGGCCACCGAATTGGCGACCGCTCCGAAACCGGGGTTCGCACCGACCTGACGCACATGGGCCGCCATCGAGCGGGCCTCGACCAGGTTGTTCACCCGGGCCACGTCCTCGGGATCTGAGCCGGTCACCAGCACCAGCGTCTGCAAGTTCGGGTAATCCTGGGCGTTCAAAGAGTCCAAGCACTCCCCGAGGGCGTCGGTGGGAGCATGGACGACGAGAGTCGCCACCACGCCGGGAGCGGCAGGGGCGGGGGCGACGGCATCCTCGCGGTCGTCGTCGGAAAGATGAGGCTCCAACTCGTTCTCCAAGGTGGGGCGAAGGCTACCCGTCGACCGCGATGAGCCGGGTTCACCCGCGGTGCCCCCGGTCGCGTGTTCCGGCCTTTCTCGGGTGAGGCAGACCCCCTGTGCAGGGCATTCATCATCCCCTCGGACCAACCCCCATCGCTAGGGTTGGGGTTCTTGAGTGGTGACCCCGACTCCCCCGCCTCGACGAGCGATCCCTCGTCTCGCGTTCCCCTCCCCGAGGGCACCATCGCGGTCGGCATCGGCCTGCTCGTGGCCGGCATCTCCAGCTATGCATTCTTCAAGGTGGGACAAGAGGCCCTAGGCAAGGACGACTTCAAGCCCATCGTCGCCTTGTGGTTCGCCACCTTCGCCTTGGCCCCTGGCTTCTTCTTGCCCTTGGAACAGGAAATGGGTCGCGCCTTGGCTCACCGGCGGGCCTTGTCGTTGGGCGGCACCCCGGTGGTTCGGCGCATCGTCCCGCTCGGTGTCGGTATCACCGTGGCCGTGTCGGCGACCGTGGCCGCGCTCGGCCCCGTCGCCACCCGCGAGTTCTTCGAGGGCTACGGACTCGTCACGGTGGCCTTGATCATCGCCTTCGTCTCGTACGCCCCGGCCCATTTGGCACGGGGAATCTGTTCGGGTGAGGGCCGGTTCGCGGCGTACGGCATGGTGATGGGCGCCGATGGATTCGTGCGCATCGTCGGCTGCATCGTCTTGTGGCAGCTCGACGTGGACGACGTCGGCGCCTACGCCATGCTCGTGGCGTTGGCACCCCTCACCGGTGTTCTCATCGTCGGCGCGCGCGGACAACTGCACACCACCGATGGTCCCCCCGCCGAATGGAGCGAGGTGACGTCGAATCTGGGCTGGCTGCTCATCGGGTCGATCATGGGCGCCGGTTTGGTGAACGCCGGCCCCATCGCCATCGACGTGCTCGCCAATGGTTCACAGCGCGACGAGGTCACCCGTTTCGGCAACGGCGTTCTTCTGTCCCGAATCCCGTTGTTCCTCTTCCAGGCGGTACAGGCCGCCTTGCTACCGAGACTGGCCCGCTTGGCCGCGGCCGGCGACCTCACCGAGTTCCGGGGAGGCTTTCGTCGCTTGATGTTCGTCGTGTTGAGCGTCGGCGCCATCGGTGTCGGCGGTTCGTTCGCCATCGGCCCCGACGTTCTCGATCTCCTCTACGACGGCGGGCTCGATCGCCGAACCCTGACGATGTTGGCCATCGGAAGCGCGATCTACATGGTGGCTCTGGCAACCGCGCAAGCAGTGATCGCCCTGCACGGTCACGCGCGGGTCGCCCTCGGCTGGCTCGCCGGCATGCTCACTTTCCTCGTCACCACGTGGTTGTCCGCCGATGACCTGTATCTGCGTGTCGAGATCGGTCTGGTCGCCAGCTCGCTGGTGGCCCTCGTCATCTTCGTGGGGTCGTTGCAACAATTGCTGGCGCGCGGTGCCACCATCGACGAGGGCTCGGTGCTCGAAGCCCTGTCGGATCGCCCCTTCGAGGCCTGACAGCGTCGCCCGAGCGATCGTTGCTCAGGACGGGACCGGAAGTCCGGCGCGCGCGGCCTCGATCGCCAGATCGTTCTTCACCATCATCTTGACCAACGACGGGAAATCGACCTCGGGGGTCCAACCGAGTTTCTCGCGGGCCTTGGTCGCGTCGCCGATCAACAGATCGACCTCGGCGGGTCGGAAGAACTTGGGGTCCTGTCGGACGTACTTCTTCCAGTCGTCGATGCCCACTTCGGCGAAGGCCCGTTCCACCAATTCCTCGATGGTGTGGGTCTCTCCGGTGGCGATGACGTAATCGTCGGGCTCGTCTTGCTGGAGCATCAGCCACATGGCCTTCACGTAATCGCCGGCGTAGCCCCAATCGCGCTTGGCGTCGAGATTGCCCATCACCAGATCGTTCTGCAGTCCGAGCTTGATGCGCGCGGCCGCGTTGGTGACCTTGCGGGTGACGAACTCGACCCCTCGTCGCGGTCCCTCGTGATTGAAGAGGATTCCCGAGCAGGCCCACAGTCCGTAACTCTCGCGGTAGTTGACGGTGATGTCGTGACCGAACACCTTGGCACAACCGTAAGGAGAACGAGGATGGAACGGTGTGCGTTCCGTTTGGGGTGTCTCACGCACCTTGCCGAACATCTCCGACGACGACGCTTGATAGAAGCGAATCTTGTTGTCCGAAGCACCCCCCACCATCCGCACGGCTTCGAGCATGCGCAACACCCCGGTGCCGGTGAGATTCGCCGTCAATTCGGCTTGGTTCCACGACAACGCCACGAACGAGATGGCCGCCAAGTTGTACACCTCGTCGGGTTGGGCGACCTCCATGGCCTTCACCAACGACGGCAGATCCGCCAGGTCTCCGGGGACGATCTCCACGTACGGGAACTGATCGCGCAGCAGGTCGGCCTTGGGGTTGTTCTGACCCTTCACCAAGCCGAACACTTGGTATCCCTTGCCGTGCAGGAACTCGGCCAGGTGTTGGCCGTCCTGGCCGGTGACTCCAGTGATGAACGCGCGGGGCATGGGGATCTCCTCGTACACGGCCCAACCGAGCCTGCTGCCCTGCATCCTACGGTGCGGGACCTAGCCTCGCCCTTGATGTTGCGCGTGGCCTTCGATACCGGACCCCTGCACGGCCCCATCACCGGCGTCGGTCGCGCCGTCGAGGCGATGGCCACACACAGCACCGTCGACCTCGTGCCGTACGTCCTGAGTTTCCGCGCGACGTTGCGCGCCGACACCGTTCGTCTTCCCTATCCCGCGGCCCTGGCGCTGCGCGCATGGGGACGTTTCGATCGCCCCCGACCTGATCGACATCTCGGTGACGTCGCTTTGGTGCACGGGACCAACTACGTGGTTCCGCCATCGCGACATCCTCGACTCGTCACGGTGTACGACTGCTGGGCCCTCGAGCATCCCGACACGGTGCATCGCGACATCGGTTCGATGATGAACGCATTGCGTCGAGCCATCGACAACGGCGCTCACGTTCACGCCTCGTCGCACGCCACCGCCGAACGTCTGCGGGGGCACTTTCCCGACGCGTCCGTCACGGTGATTCATCTCGGAGCACCCGCGCTCGTGGACGCGCGCGCCGGATCCATCGACGGTCTTCCCGACGACGGACCGGTGATCCTGTCCATGGGAAC
>SYCH01000053.1 GCA_005787025.1 Actinomycetota bacterium
AGCCAAGGACATCGTCAAGCAGATGGCGGCGGTGAACGAGCAGATCATCTCGTCGATCGTGGCTCCGCTTCGTGAACGCTTGAGCCGCAGCATCTCCCAGGCCGCCGGTGACAACACCGAGTTGGCCTCACTCGTTCGCCTCGTGTACCGCGAATGGAAGAATCAACACATCGACACCCATGTCGACGACATCGGTCACGCGGCCCACGGACGCGGGGCACTGGCCGCGCTCGATCCGGGCGCCAAGGTGTGCTGGAAAGTCGATCCCCATGGTCCGGCCTGTGCCGACGCCGAGGACAATTCGTTGGCCGGAGCGGTCAGGGCCGGCGACGCCTTCCCCACGGGCCACACACATGCACCGGCACATTCGGGGTGCCGCTGTGCACTCGTTCCGCACCAGAACTAGTCTCGGCTCGTGAGACCAGCCTCGGATCTGCCTCGGGGGCCACGTCGCCCTCGCACCCCTCGTTCGTTCAAGGTGTCGAAAGGTCGGATCATCCTTCTGGTGGTCGCGGCGTTGCTCGTCTTGCTCGTTCTGTCGGCGCGCACCTTGGCGGGTTTCTACGTCGATCTTCTGTGGTTCGATTCGGTGGATCGCGGTGACACCTTCTGGGCGGTGCTCAAGTCGAAGATCTTCCTGGGTGCGGTCTTCTCCGTCGGCTTCGCCATCGTGGCGTTCATCAGTCTCACCCTGGCCGAGCGTCTCGCTCCGGCCGATCTTCCCGAGGGTCCCGAACGCGAGGTGGTGCAGCGGTATCGCATGTTCGTCGGCAAGCGCACGCGGATTCTGCGTCTGGCGATCTCTGTCGTTTTCGGATTGATCGTCGGGGCTCCCGCCATCGCGCAGTGGCAGGACTGGCTGTTGTTCCGGCACTCGAAATCCTTCGGAGTGAGCGACCCTCAGTTCGGGGTCGACGCCGGCTTCTACGTCTTCCGGTTGCCATTCCTGACGTTCGTCGTCGACTGGGCCTTCGCCGCATTGGTGTTGGTCATCCTGATGACGGCGGCCATGCACTTCTTGAATGGTGCCGTGCGAGTGCAGATGCCGGGTCAACGCATCACCAAGAGCGGCCGCGTGCACATGAGCATCCTGTTCTCGTTGCTGGCCATCATCAAGGCCGCCGATTACTGGTTGCAGCGATTCGAGTTGACGGTCTCGTCACGAGGCGTCGTGCAGGGCGCCACGTACACCGACGTGAAGGCTCAATTGCCCGCGCTGAATCTGTTGATTCTCATCAGTTTGCTGGTGGCGGTCCTGTTCATCGCCGGCATCCGGTGGGGAGGATGGCGTCTGCCGTTGCTGTCGATGGCGCTGTGGGCCGTGGTGGCGGTGGTCGCTGGAGCCATTTATCCGGCGGTCATCCAACGATTCGTGGTGCAGCCCAACGTCACCACGCGGGAGCGTGACTACATCGCCCGCAACGTCGAAGCCACGCAACGTGCGATGGGTCTCGACAACGTTCAAGTGGTGAACCTCACCGCGGACGAGGCGACGGCCGCCGACGTGAAGGCCAGCATCGTTCCGTTGTCGGACACCCGCCTGCTGGACGTCGCGGAGATGAAGGACCGCTTCGCGCTCGATGAGGGTCAGTTCGCGTTCTATTCCATCAACGACCTCGACGTGGACCGTTACGAGGTGGATGGTCGGGTGCAACAGACCATGGTCGCGGCTCGGGAACTGAATCCCGAGGGCATCCCGAACAAAACGTGGGTCTCCAAGCATCTGATCTACACCCATGGTTGCGGTGTGGTGGCGGCCAGTGCCAGTCGGGTCACATCCGACGGTCGACCCATCTACGAGGACGACATCGATGCGCGACCGCAGTTGTACGTCGGGACCGAACAACCCGGTTATGCGATCGTCGACACCAAGCAGGTCGAGCAGGCGTGTCCCGACACCGAGGCCGAACCCTACGCCGGCGTCGCCGGCGTGCAGTTGAATTCCACCATTCGTCGCCTGGCGTATGCCTTGACTCTGGGTGAGTTCAACCTCGTCGGTTCCAGCCTCGTCACGAACGAGTCGCGCCTGATCGATGTGCGCGATGTGCGTGACCGGGTCTCGAAGGTGGCACCGTTCCTCCACCTCGACGCCGACCCGTACCCGGTGATCAGTGACGGCAAGGTGCTGTGGGTGATCGATGCATTCACCACCACCTCGCGTTACCCGTACGCGCAACAAGCGAACACCGACAACCTGAGTGCCTCGTCGGGGTTGAATCACTCGTTCAACTATGTGCGCAACAGCGTGAAGGCGGTCGTCGACGCGTACGACGGAACGATCGACTTGTACGTCGTCGACGCGACCGACCCCATCGTTTTGGCCTGGTCGAGCGCTTTCCCCGGTTTGTTCACCGCGGCGGACCAGATTCCCGATTCACTGCGCATGCATTTCCGGTACCCCGAGGATCTGTTCCGCGTCCAGACGAATCTCTACGGGCGTTATCAGTTCTCTGACGTCGACCAGTTCTTCAACCGTGACGCGGCCTGGAGCGTGGCTCAGGCCGCCCCGCGCGAACCCGAACTGTCGGCCGGAGCCGGTGACGCGACGACCATCGTCGACGAGACCGCGCAGGCCAACACCGGTGACGTGGCCGACGCGAACGTGGCTCGTTTCGAGCCGTATTACACCATGTTCCATTCGCCCGAGGGCGATGGAACCTCGGGAACGTTCTCTTTGGTGCGCCCGTTCGTCCCCTTCTCTTCCGACGACACTCGCAAGGAATTGAAAGCGTTGATGGTGGTGTCGAGCGAGCCCGCCACCTACGGGCAACTGAAGGTCTACGTGTACGACGGAACCCTGCCGGCCGGCCCGGCCACGGTGGCCGCCGAGTTGAGTTCGAACCCGACCATCTCGCCGGTGGTCACCTTGTTGGACCAGCGTGGTTCTCGCGTGATCTTCGGACAGCTGCAGTTGGTGCCGGTGGGCAAGGGACTGGTGTGGGTGCGTCCGCTGTACGTGCGGCCCGACGACACCGGCAGCAAGCAGGTGTTCGTGCGACGCGTCTTGGCTTGGCACGACGGTGAAGCCGTCATCGGTGACACGCTCACCGAGGCCATCAACCGCTTGTTCCCCAGCGCGAACATCGATCTGGGTGAGACGGTCGACACCGGTGGTGAGGATCCCGACACCACCGACCCGGACACGACCGACCCTGACACGACCGATCCGGGCACGACGGACCCTGGCACCACCGAGCCTGGTTCGGGCATCACCGATCCGGCCGCGTTGTTGGAAGAGGCGCAGTCGTTGTTCGACGAAGCGGACGAGGCTCTGCGCGATGGCGACCTGGGTGCGTACCAGGACAAGGTGAGCGAGGCTAAGGACCTCATCGCCGAAGCCTTGGCATTGTTGGGCGCCTGATCCGAGCCGACGAACGGTCTCGGATCAGCGTTTCTTCATCGC
>SYCH01000254.1 GCA_005787025.1 Actinomycetota bacterium
CCGATCCCGCGACTGACCATCTTCTCGATCTGCGGGTCGCCGTTGATGAAGTTCTCGATCATCGGGGTGCGGGTGGTTCCGGGAAGGATGGCGTTCACGCGAACGCCCTTGGCCGCGTATTCCTGGGCGGCGCACTTGGTCAGACCCAGCACCCCGTGCTTGGCGGCGGTGTAGTGCGGAAGCCCCGGCGCGGCCACCACGCCGGCACCCGAGGACACGTTCACGATGGAACCGGCTCCTTGGGCGGCCATCACGCCGAGTTCGTACTTCAGACACAGGAACACGCTGGTGAGGTTGGCGTTGATCATCTGGTGCCATTCGTGCAACGGCAGATCGATGAACGAGCCGAAGCGGCCGCTGATACCCGCATTGTTCACGGCGCAGTCGAGGCGACCGTAACGATCGATGGCGGTGTTGACGACCGCGGCCACGTCGTCCTCTTTCGTGAGGTCGGCGGCCACCGCCACGGCTTCGCCGCCGCGCTCTTGGATGGACTGCACGACCGCTTGTGCCGAGGCCACGTCGATGTCGCACACCACGACGGCCGCACCTTCGGTGGCGAAGAGTCGCGCGGTCGCTTCGCCGATGCCGCGACCCGCTCCGGTCACGAGAGCGACCTTGCCCTCGGCGAGTCCGAGACGCAACGGAAACGCGGCGCGGACGATCTCGTCGGTCTGCTCGCCGGGGATGGGCCAGATGGGGGTGGGGTCGTTCGATTCGGACACGTCCGCCACGGTAGTTCGTCTACGGTGTTCGCATGTTGACTTCGGGAGCCGAGCGATCGATCCTGAATCTGCTCTTCACCTACGCCGAACGTGTCGATGCCGGTGACTTCGACGGCGTGTCGCGCTTGTTCGACGGTGCCCAGGTGTTCATGGCCGGCCCCGATCAGCCCGCGGTGCCGGGTTCGATGGTCGGCGCGGTGATGGCTCGATTCGTGAAGGTGTACGACGGCATTCCGCGCACCAAGCACTTGGTCACGAACTCCATCATCGAAGCCGATGGTCCGTCGTCCGTGGTGGCTCGCTCGCAATTCACCGTCCTGCAGGAGGTTCCCGGAGTGTTGCCCCTGCAGGTGGTGGCCTCGGGCCGCTATCACGATCGTTTCACCACCGATGACGGAACGACGTGGCGATTCGTCGAACGCGTGATGCTGGTGGACGCCCACGGGAACGTGTCGGCCCACTTGAATCAGGGGACCGGGTTGTGAGCGTTCTGGTTCTGGGCGACGGCCCGATCGCGGATCGTCTCCGGGCCACGGTGTCGTCCGACGTGGAGGCGGCGGTCATCGTCACCGAGGTGGACGGCGGTCGCGGAGTCGGTCCCGTCGAGGATCTCGACGACGCCACCATCGATGCGGTGTTCGAGCAGCCGATGCAAAAGGTGATCGCCGGTCTGCAGCAGGCTCACGCCGCGGGGGCCAAGCGCATCGTGGTGATCGTGCCCACCATCGGTATGTCGGGCGGTGATCAGCATGCGGTGCACGCGGCGTTGGCCGAGGCGGCGCGCATCACCGTGAAGTCGGCGGCCCGCCAGTGGGGTGCGGACGGAATCACGGTCAACGCGGTGGCGTTGGCGCCCGAGGAGTTCGGGGTCGACGCCACGGTGGCGGGTCCGGTGGCCATCGCACCTCGCGCGATGAGCGGTGAGGTCGATCCGTCGGACACCGTGGCCTGGCTGTGCAGTGGGTCGGCGGCACACGTGACGGGGCAGACCGTGGTGTGCGACGGAGGGCTGTGGATGTGAACCGCGTGGACGGACGCGTCGCCATCGTGACCGGAGCCGGTCAGGGCGTGGGTGAGGGCATCGCGCGCCGACTCGCGCGCGAGGGCGCGACCGTGGTGGTGGCTGCCCGGCGCGCCGAGACCGGTGAACCCGTGGCCGCGTCCATCCGCGACGGTGGTGGGCGAGCGGAGTGCATCGTCACCGACGTCGCCGACGGTGAATCCGTGCGAGCGTGCGTCGACGAGACGGTCCGACGGTTCGGACGGCTCGACATCATGGTCCACAACGCGTTCATGGGCGGGATTCCGCACAAACTGGAAAACGCGCGCATCGACAAGCACTGGACGAACATGTCGCGCACCGGTGTGTGGGCCAGTTTGTTCTGCGCGCGTTCGGCCATGCCGCATCTGGTGGCCAGTTCTCGGCGTCCGACCGGCACGGGCGGTGGCCGTTTGATCCTGATCACGTCGCCGTCGGGCGTGGAGGGCAGTGCGAACATTCCGCTGTACTCGCCGGCCAAGGCGGCTCAGCGCGCCATCGCCAAGAGCCTGGCCCGCGAATGGGGTCCGCACGGAGTGACCGTGAACTGCATCGGACCGGTGGCGGGCAGTCCCGCTTTGCTCACCGCGTTCGAACGCAACCCGGCGTTGCAGGACGCCATCGAGGCCCGAACTCCGTTGGGTCGGGTGGGTGACATCACCGAGGACATCGGATCGGTGGCGTTGTTCCTCGCCGGCGACGACTCGTCCTTCGTCACCGGACAAACCATCATCTGCGACGGCGGGTCGTTCCTCGGGCTGTAGACCGGCGCCCTCGCGAGTGCGAG
Organism: Actinomycetota bacterium; assembly: GCA_005787025.1. Classification (GTDB taxonomy): domain Bacteria; phylum Actinomycetota; class Acidimicrobiia; order Acidimicrobiales; family Ilumatobacteraceae; genus Casp-actino8. The sequence goes on from SYCH01000254.1 coordinate 2,552, forward strand.
ACTGTGGTCATGATCAAGCTCATCTCGATGTTGAAGCGCAAGCCCGGAACCACTCATCAGGAATTCCTCGATTACTGGTTCGACGTGCACGGTCCGCTCATCAAGGCCAACTCGGCGGCCAAGTACGTACGGCGTTACGAACAGCACCCCGCCGCGTGGCCGGCCGAAGGTAGTCGTCGACCCGAACCCGAGTTCGACGGCGTCACCATTCAGCACTTCGACTCCACCGAGGCCTTCTTCGCTCACATGACCGAACCCGACTTCCCCGAGGTGATGGCCGACACCGCGAAATTCCTCGACTCGTCGTCGTTGAACTTCGTCCTCACCGAGGAACCACGCATCGTCATCGGCGACTGACGTCGATGATCCCGTCCCCGACGATGGTCGGTCGCCACGTGGCGCTCGTGCCCTTGTCGATCGATCACGTCCCTGAATTGGTGCGAGCGGCCAACGAGGACCGACGCGAGTACGCCTACACCGCCGTGCCCGCCACCGTCGAGGCGATGGAGGTCCACGTCGATGCGCTCCTGCGCGATCGAGCCGAGGGCAAGGTCGTTCCGTTCGCGCAATGCGTGTTCGACGCCTCCGGTGACGTCGGTCGAGTCGTCGGTTGCACGCGATACATGGACATCCGGTCGCCCTACGGTCGGGGTTTCCCCGGTCGACCGTTTCCCGACGAGGTGGAGATCGGCGGCACGTGGTTGGCGGCCTCGGTTCAGCGCACCGCGGTGAACACCGAAGCCAAGTTCATGTTGCTGTCGCACGCTTTCGAGGTGTGGGCGGTTCAGCGAGTGGCCATCTGCACGGACGCGCGCAACGCGCGCAGTCGCACCGCGATCGCCCGCATCGGCGCCTCGTTCGAGGGTGTGCTGCGATCGCATCGGCCCAGTCACGTGGCGGGTGAGGAGGGCGTGTTGCGCGACACCGCGGTGTACTCGATCGTCGGCTCGGAGTGGCCCGAGGTGAAGGCCGGCTTGGAGCGACGTCTCGCCTGAACGGGGTTTAGGAACCCCGGGCGACAGCCTCTAAGGTTCGGGACATGAAGAAATACCCGATCGAACTGGGCACGTTGTTGTTCACCATGGTGGAGCCGCACAAGGGCCACGAGGTGGAGTACAACCGCTGGTACGAGCGCGATCACTTCTACGGTGGCGTTCTGGTGGGCGCCTACTCGTTCGCCGGTGATCGCTTCGTGGCCACGCGCGACCTGAAGGCGTTGCGCTATCCGGCGGATTCGCCGATGGCCCCGGACACCGACACCGGTTCGTACTTGGCGATCTA
>SYCH01000054.1 GCA_005787025.1 Actinomycetota bacterium
CCTCGACGGTCTTGGGGATGGATCGGACGGACTCGACGGTGACGTTGTTGGCCATGGGCCGAGTTTAGTGATCGCGACGCGAGCCCGACTCAGATGACGTTACGAACCGGAAGGGATTCTCCCTCTTGCCAACGAGCCATGGTCCACAGCAAGTCGGAGAGACGGTTGAGGTACGGCACCACGTGCGAAGGTGGCGGGGCCGCCATCAAGGCGTGTCGTTCGGCGCGGCGCACGACGGTGCGCGCGACGTCGAGCCATCCCGACACCTTGTTGCCCCCGGGGACCACGAATTCGGTGGGACGATCGAAGCGGGTGTCCAGCTCGTCGATCGTCTTCTCGAGACGATCGACCATTCCAGGTTCCACGCAGGTCACACCGGGATCCAGCTTCGAACGGTTCTCCGGAAGCGTGGCCAACTCGGCCATGAGTACCCAGAGGTCGCGCATGATCGGAATGAGCAACGACTCCAGTTCGGAACCCGCCCCGGACTCGGCGCGAGCCATGCCGATGACGGCTTGAGCTTCGTCCACGGTGCCGTAGGCCCGCGGAAGTTGGCTGTCCTTGGGAACACGTCCCCCGTAGAAGAGACCGGTGGTGCCGTCATCTCCTTCTCGGGTGTACACACGCACCTTGGCCACGACGGAGACGCTACAAGGGTGTGACCGATGACGAGAGGTCAGAACCGCCAACACGTGCGAAAAACCCGATGAACCTTCGGTCACACGCCGCACAGGGGTAGCGTTTCCTCGATGTCCCGCCAGCCCTTTCTCGAAGCGATCAACGAACGTGTCATCGTCTTCGACGGTGCCTTCGGGACGTTCGTACAAGGACTGGATCTCGGGCCCGACGACTTCGGTGGCGCGTCACTCGAGGGGTGCAACGAGATGCTCTGCCTCACCCGACCCGACGTGATTCGAAGCATGCACGCGGCCTTTCTCGACGTGGGCGTCGACGCGTTGGAGACCGCCAGCTTCGGAAGCTTCTCCACCGTGCTCACCGAGTACGACATTCCCGAGCAGGCCTACGAGTTGAACGTGGCCGCCGCGCGTCTGGCCCGCGAAACGGCGAACGACTACGAGTCCGATGGTCGCTCGCGTTACGTCGCTGGCTCCATCGGACCCGGAACCAAGTTGCCGAGCCTCGGTCACATTCGTTTCGCCGAACTACGCGACGCGTACGTCGAACAGGCTCGTGGCCTGTTGGTCGGCGGCGTCGACCTCTTTCTCATCGAGACCTGCATGGACCTGTTGCAGATCAAGGCCGCGATGATCGCCTGTCGCCGCGCCATGGCCGCCGAGGGTCGCGAGGTGCCCATTCAGGTGCAGGTCACCATGGAGACCACCGGACGCATGCTGGTCGGATCAGAGATCGGAGCCGCGCTCACCGCGATCGGCGCGATGCGGCCCGACGTGTTCGGCATCAACTGCGCGACCGGACCGGCCGAGATGCAGGAACACCTGCGCTATCTGGGTCAGTACGCGACCATGCCCATCAGCGTGTTGCCGAACGCCGGGCTTCCGAGCGTCGTCGACGGACGCACGCACTACGACCTCACCCCCGAGAAGCTCGCCGAATTCCATCGCCGTCACGTCACCGATCTCGGAATCGGCGTGGTGGGCGGTTGTTGTGGCACCACCCCCGCGCACCTGAAAGCCGTCGTCGACGCGGTCCGCGGACTCGCGGCGCCCCGTCGCTCGGCCCTGATCGAGCCGAGCGTCTCGTCCATCTACTCGTCGGTGCCCGTGAAGCAGGACAACTCGTTCCTCATCATCGGTGAGCGCACGAACACCAACGGTTCGAGGGCTTTCCGCGACGCCATGATCGCCGGCGACTGGGACAACTGCACCAAGATGGCCACCGAGCAGATCCGTGAGGGCGCGCACGTTCTCGACGTGTGCGTCGATTACGTGGGTCGTGACGGCGTGGTCGACATGGACGAGATCGCCTCGCGTTTCGGCACCCAGGCCAGCGTTCCTCTCGTGCTCGACTCCACCGAGCCCCAGGTGATGGAGGCCGGCCTCGTGCACATCGGCGGGCGGGCCATCTTGAACTCGGCCAACCTCGAGGACGGCGAGGAACCAGGCAGTCGTCTCGACCGCGTGTTCTCGCTCGCTCGTGAGTACGGCTGTGCGGTGGTGTGCTTGTTGATCGACGAGAAGGGTCAAGCGCGCGACATCGAATGGAAGCTGGAGATCGCCCATCGACTGCACCGCATCGCGGTCGATCGGTACGGACTGACCGCCAGCGACCTCATCTTCGATGCCCTCACGTTCCCGTTGTCGACCGGCGACGACGATCTGCGTCTCGACGCCAAACACACGATCGACGCGATTCGGCGCATCAAGGCCGAGATCCCCGGTTGTTTCACCACGCTCGGAGTGTCCAACGTCAGCTTCGGTCTGAAGCCCTCCGCCCGCCACGCGCTGAACAGCGTGTTCCTGCACGAGTGCGTGTCGGCCGGGCTCGACTCCGCGATCGTGCATGCCGGCAAGATCGTGCCCCTGGCTCGCATGCCCGAGGAGCACAAGCAGATCTGTCTCGATCTCATTTACGACCGGCGCACGCGCGACTACGACCCACTGAAGAAGTTGCTGGAGGTCTTCGCCGACGTCGACACGGTGGCCACGGTGCGCGAGGACCGCTCGGGTTGGACCGTCGAGCAGTTGCTCAAGCAACGCATCATCGACGGCGACCGTGAGGGCCTGACCGACGAACTCGAC
>SYCH01000055.1 GCA_005787025.1 Actinomycetota bacterium
CGTGAGCGCACCAAGACGAACATCATCCGCGCCCTGCACGAGGTGCGCATGGTGTTCCGTGAATTGGGTCGGCGCCGAGCGGCCGACGGTTCGTTGGCGGACCCGCATCACGTGTTCACCTTGCTGGAGTCCGAACTCGACCAGTTCCTGTTCGACGGACCGTCGATGAAGGACACCTTGGCGCAGCGCCACGCGCAGTGGCAGGAACTGCAGAAGTTGGAGCCGCCCTTCTTCATCAAGAACGGCGTGGTACCCCCACTTTCGGAGTACAAAAAGAAGGGGCAAGGCTCGGCGACCAAGGCGGTCGTGGGTGACGTCGTGCAGGGCGTGCCCGGGTGCACCGGTGTGTACGTCGGTCGGGCCCGCGTGGTGCTCGATCCGTCCGATCCCGGAGAACTGGAGCCCGGCGACGTGCTGATCGCCCCCAACACGGATCCGGCGTGGACACCTTTGTTCATGTCGTGCGGTGCGGTGGTGGTCAATGTCGGTGCGGCCATCAGCCACGCCATCATCGTCAGTCGTGAACTGGGGCTTCCGTGCGTGGTGTCGGCGACCGACGCCACCTTGCGCATCGTCAGTGGTTCGTTGATCGAAGTCGACGGCGACACCGGTGCCGTGACCGTCCTGGAGGTGCCCGCATGAGCAAGCCGTTCCGCTTCGGATTGCAGGCCTACGCACCGGCATCGGCCAAGGATTGGCGCGATCTGGCCCGCAAGGCCGAATCGATGGGATTCTCTTCGTTCCATTTGGCCGATCACGTCATCGGACCGGGTCCGGCTTTGAACGCCACCGGTCACCCCGTGCAGACGGTGGCGGCCATCCCGGCTATGGCGGTGGCCGCCGAGGCCACCGAGACCATCAAGGTCGGTTGCCGCGTGTTGTGCGTCGATTATCGCAATCCGGTGATGCTGGCCAAGGAGGTTGCCACCCTCGATTTCTTCTCCGAGGGTCGTCTCGAATTGGGCATCGGCGCCGGCTGGTTGCAGAACGAGTACGAGGCGATGGGCATCCCGTTCGACAAGGCGGGTGTGCGCATCGACCGCATGGAGGAAGTCATCGGCCTGTTGCGGGCCTCCTTCGCCGACGGCGAACTGAACATCGACGGTCGTCACGTTCACGCGGTGGGGTTCGAGGCGGTTCCCAAGCCGGTGCACAAGCCGGGTCCGCCGTTGATGATCGGTGGCGGCGCCAAGCGCGTGCTCACCATCGCGGGTCGCGAAGCCGACATCGTGAGCCTCAACTTCAACAACTCCTCGGGCAAACTGGGCCCCGACGGCATCGGGTCCTCGACGGCCGAGTTGACCGAACAGAAGATCCAATGGGTGAAAGAAGGGGCGGGTGGTCGCTTCTCCGACATCGAGATCGAGATCGCCGCGTACTTCACCATCGTCACCCCGGATGGTGAGGGAACCCGAGCCAAGATGGCCCCCATGTTCGGCATGACGCCGGAGGTGTTGGCCGAGCACCCCAACGCGTTGATCGGTTCGATCGACGAGATCTGCGACCGCATCGTCGAGCGACGCGAGCGCTTCGGTATCAGCTACGTGTCGTTCGGGGCGTCGGTGATCGACGCGGTCGGTCCCGTCGTCGAACGACTCACCGGCAAGTGACGAACCCAACCAAGTGACGAACCCCGACCCCAAATGACACGGAGAAACCGATGAGCGTCGACATTTCCAACTTCAATCCCTTCGATCCCACCACGCAACAGTGCCCGTTCCCGCACTACGCCAAGATGCGCGAGGAGGCTCCCGTGCACGCGGTGGCCAGCATCGGGGTGCACATGGTGACCAAGCACGATCTGGTCATGCAGGTTCTGCGAGATCCCCAGACGTTCTCGTCGATGTTCGGTGGTGCGGGCATGCCGCTCAGCGGCCCCGAGCGCGAACGGTTCGCCGAGGTGATGTCGAAGGGTTACCCGCGAGTGCCCACCATGCTCACCGCCGATCAGCCCGAGCACACGCGGTATCGCCGACTGGTGTCGCGGGCGTTCCACCCCAAGGTCATCGCCGAGATGGAACCCGTGATACGCGAGATCACCGTGGGACTCATCGAGTCCTGGATCGACAAGGGGCGCATCGAGTTCGTGAAGGAGTTCGCCGTGCCACTGCCGGTGCGCGTCATCGCCAAGGCCTTGAACGTTCCCGACGACCGCTTGGCCGACTTCAAACGCTGGTCCGACGATTCCATTGCGGGTATCGGCACCAACATCTCGATCGACGATCGCATCAAGGCCGAGTACGGCGTGAACGAGTTCCAGCACTACTTCGCCGAGCAATTGGAACATCGTCGCACTCATCCCCAAGATGATTTGTTGACCAATCTCTTGAACGCCACCATCGACGACGACGATCCCGAGGTCACGGACAATCGCCAACTCGACATGCCCGAAATGTTGAGCATCGTCCAGCAACTACTGGTGGCCGGTAACGAGACCACCACCAAGACGCTCACCGAGATGATCCGTTTGCTGGCCGAGAACCCGGGGGAATGGGAGAAGTTGAAGGCCGATCCGAGTCGTGCCGAGCGAGTGACGGAGGAGACGTTGCGTTTGTCCACTCCCACCCAGGGCATGTGGCGCATCGTCACCAAGGACACCACGCTCGGTGGTGTCGACCTGAAGAAGGGTCAGCGCATCGTCATCGTGTTCGCCTCGGCCAACCGCGATGAGGACCTGTACGAAGAGCCCGACGCCTTCGACCCTGACCGCGAACACCTACGCGACAACCTGGCTTTCGGAAAAGGCATCCACTTCTGTCTCGGAGCGAACCTCTCACGGCTCGAGGGCAAGGTGGCGGCCGAGGAACTGTCGAAGCGGCTCGACACCATCTCACTCACGCCGAACAACAAGTTCGAGTATTTCCCGAGCTTCATGTTGCGTGGCCTCACCAACCTCGAGGTCGAGTTCACCCCGGCCAAGGTGACCAAGTGAGTGGCCGATTGAGCGGCAAGGTCGCCGTGGTCACCGGATCCAGCCGCGGTATCGGTCGGGGCACGGCCATCGCCCTGGCCGAAATGGGTGCCACGGTCTACATCACCGGTCGCAACACCGGCGACGGACCGCTCACCATCGACACGACCGCGAAAATGGTGAACGACGCCGGAGGTGTCGGAATTCCCGTGAAGGTCGATCACGGTGACGACCGCCAGATCGCCGAGCTGTTCGATCGCGTGCGCACCGAAGCGGGCAAGATCCACGTGTTGGTGAACAACGTCTACAAGATCCCCGACCCGCCCGCCTGGGGCGGAGGATTCTGGGAACACCCCATCAGCATCTGGGACGATCAGGTGGGCATCGGTCTGCGCGCGCATTACGTCGCCTCGTGGCACGCGGCGCCGCTGCTGTTCGAGGGTGGCCCGGGCGGATCCATCATGAACGTGTCGTCGCCCGGCGGCAGTTCGTACCACTTCAGTTCTTCGTACGGAGCCGGCAAGGCCGGTCTCGATCGCTTGAGCGCCGACATGGCCCTCGAACTGAAGCCCAAGGGCATCGCGTGCTGTTCGATCTACCCGGGATCGGTGGCCACCGAGTTCATCCTGGAGTGGGCGGGCAAGCGGGGCAGCGACCTCTCGACGGCGCAAACGACGCTCGGTGTCGGTCGCGCCATCGCCGCTCTGGCGGTGGCACCGGATCTGATGGAGCGCTCGGGAACGATTCAGTGGGTCGAGGACATCTCGGAACAATTCGACGTCCGCGACGAGAACGGCAATCTGGCTCCGGCGTACCCGGGTCGCATTCGACGCTGAGTCAGAACTCGAGGCCGAGTCGATCGACTCCGCGAATCGTGAGTCGGTCGCGCCAGGTGATGTTGCCGACCGAGCGCATGGTCGGGAAACGTCGCACGAGTGAACCCACCGCCACTTCGGCTTCTAGTTTGGCCAGGTTCGATCCCAGGCAGTAGTGAATGCCGGCGGCGAAAGCCAGGTGGCGCCCGGCGTTCGTGCGTTCGAGCATCAGTCGGCCGGGTGCGTCGAACATCGACGGATCATGATTGCCCGCTCCGAGCACGGTGGTGACGACGGTGCCGGGTTCGACGGTGACACGGCCGGCGGCGGTCTCGTAGTGGACGGGAACCATGGGTACTCGAACCGTTTGCTGCACCGGGCCGTCGAAGCGCAGTAGTTCGTCGACCGCGCGAACG
>SYCH01000255.1 GCA_005787025.1 Actinomycetota bacterium
CCGAGGTGTTCAAGGCATCGGTGGCGGTGGTCTGCTGGCGGTGGCCTTCGCCATCATCGGTGACGTCGTCGCTCCACGCGAACGTGGCAAGTACATGGGGCTCATCACGAGCATCTTCACCTTCAGCAGCGTCATCGGGCCATTGCTCGGTGGCTTCATCGTCGACAACACCAGTTGGCGTTGGATCTTCCTCGTCAACGTTCCCGTGGCGGTCGTCGCGATCATGATCACCAACAAGGCGTTGAAGCTTCCGTTCGTTCGCCAGCAACGCAAGGTCGACTTCATGGGGGCCACGTTGCTCGTCTTCTCGGTCACGGCATTGTTGTTGGGACTTTCGTGGACCGGTGACGAATACGGCTGGACGTCCGCTCCGACACTGGGCTTCTTCGCCACGGCCGTCGTGGGAACGGTCGCTTTCATTCGATGGGAGGACAAAGCCCCCGAGCCCATCATCCCGCTCTCCATGCTCTCGATCGACACCGTCAAGGTGGTGGTGCCGCTCATGATCCTCATCGGCGCCGTGTTCTACGGCGCCAACGCCTTCATGCCCCTGTTCTTGCAGGGTGTCACCGGTGTGTCGGCCACCAATTCGGGACTGCTGCTGGTACCGATGGCGGTCTCGGTGGCCATCACGGCCACCTGGGTGGGGCGCATCACCTCGCGCACCGGCACCTACAAGGTGTGGTCACCGATCGGTTGCGCGATCACCACGGTCGGATTCGCCATGGCGTCGTTCCTCGACTCGTCGAACGGATACGTGTACCTCGCCATGGCCGCATCCTTCATCCTCGGAATCGGGATGGGAATGATCATGCCCACCGGAACACTGGCGGTGCAGAACGCGGTCGCGCCGAGCGAGATGGGCACCGCGTCCTCGGTGGTGGTCTTCATGCGTCAGTTGGGTGGTGCCGTGGGACTCGCGGCCTACGGAGCCCTGTTCGCCAATCGGCTGAACGGTCGCGTCGACCCCGAGTTGGTGCAGGCCCCGCGCATGATCCGCACGTTGCCGTCACCCGTGCGCGAACAGGCCCTCGATGCTCTCACGCATGCGATCGTCATCGTCTTCCGCGCCGCGGTTCCATTGGCGATCATCGGTTTCGTCGTGGCCCTCGCCATGCCGAACCGACCGTTGCGATCGGCGGCCGCAATGAGCGCCGCCCCGCCCTCAAGCGACTGACGGAACCGGATTCTTCGTTCGCTGCAACAGCAACAAGCCGAGCACGGCGAAACCGATTCCCCCGGCGAAGGTGGCACGCTCTCCGAACACTTCACCGATGAGTCCGAGTGCCAGACCACCGATCACTCCGCCGATCTCGAAGAAACTGGTGAAACTGGCCACCACTTCCACGCGATCCTCGCCGTCGATTCCTTCGACGCTCATGGCCAACAGCGAGGGGTAGAAGAACGACACGCCCAGGGCGAAGAAGGTCGTGCCCAGCCAGATTCCGAACGAGTTGCCGAACACCCACACCGACGTGACACCGCCGAAGAGGAACCACATCGCCATCACCACACTGCGACGCAAACCGATGCGGGCCGGGAACTTGGCGCCGAACAAGCGAATGAACAGGCACAAGATGCTGTACGCGGTGAAGAAACCGGCCGAGCCCGACAGCCCGATCGACTTGGCGAACGTCGGGACGAACGACGTGAACGACGTCCAGGCCGCCATACCGAGGGCCAGGATCGTTCCGGGGAGGATCGCGCGCGGGTGGAACCACGAGATGCGTCGTCGCACCACGGGGGGTCGCTCCCCCACGAACGCCGGGGCCGTGAACGACACCAGTGCCGCCACCAACGCCGCGGCGGCCGAAACGATCCACACCGCGTCGTAATGTCCCGACGACAATCCGCGCGAACCCTCGACCACGTCACCCATCACCCACTCACCGATGATCGGTCCGACGGACAGGCCACCGAAAACGGCCACCGAGAGATAACTGGCGGCCTCGGCCTTGCGCGTCTCGGGGCTCAACTCCACGACGAGGATGGCCGCCCCGACGAACAGCGCGGCCTCGCCGACTCCCATCAACGCGCGCAGCGGCAGGATCTGCCACGTCGACGTCACCACGATCAGGCTGAGGGCACCCACCGCGCCCACCACGGAGCCGGTGACCATCATCGAGCGTCGGCCCCACGTGTTACCGACCCACGTCAACAACGGGCGGAAGAGCACCGCGGAACCGCTGAAGACGACACCAGCCGCACCAATCATGGCTTCTCCGCCACCGAGACCGTTCTTGATGAAGACCGGCAACGTGGGGATGAAGATTCCGACGCACGTGTAATACGCCAACGTGGCCGCGGTGACCAACAGAAACCGCGGCGTCACCATCCGTTCGCTCAACCGGCCGACGGCTCCTTGGGCAACCCGAGCACGCGCTCACCCACGATGTTGCGCTGGATCTGGCTGGTGCCACCCCAGATGGTCTCGGATCGGCTGAAGAAGAACGCCGACATCATCGGACTCACCGGGTAACCCTCACGACGCTTCTCGCGAGCCACGCCGGGCCACGAACCCCCATCGGGGCCGGCATCGACGAGCATCGCGTTGGCGCCGAAGATGTCGAGTGCCAACTCCATCGCGGCCTTGTGCATCTCGGACCAGAACATCTTGTTGGACGCACCGAGGGCCATGACACCGAGGTCCTTGGTGTTGTTCAACGTGGCGGTCAGCGAGCGCAAACCATTGATACGCAGGATCTGGATCTTGGTGTAGTACTGCATCAAACGCTGACGAATGTCCTCGTCATGGATGCGCCCGTTCTCGGTGGCGGCGCGAACCATCTGCTTGTACTCCTCCTCGAACCGGCGGTACCCGGTGGTGGCGCTCATGCCACGCTCGAAGGCCAAGGTGCTGTTGGCAACCTTCCAGCCGTTGTTCACGCCACCGACGACGTTGTCCTTCGGGCAACGCGCGTTCGTGAAGAAGACCTCGCAGAATTCGGCGGTGCCATCGGGTTGCACGATGCCTCGGACCTCGACACCTTCCTGGCGCATGGGCACCAACAAGTACGAGATGCCCTTGTGCTTGGGGGCCTCGGGATCGGTACGGGTGAGCAAGAAGCAGTAGTCCGCATGATGGCCACCGGTGGTCCACACCTTCTGGCCGTTGATGATCCACTCGTCCCCGTCGAGGATCGCCTGCGTTTTCAACGACGCGAGGTCGGAACCCGAGTTGGGCTCGCTGAAACCCTGACACCAACGGGTCTTGCCGTTCAGGATGTTGGGCAGGAACTCCTTTTTCTGTTCCTCGGTGCCCCACTGCAGAATCGTCGGCCCGACCAGAGTGTCGCCGAAGAAGTCGGCGCGCAACGGCGCCTTCACCCGCGCGAACTCCTCGGACAACACCACGCCCTGCATCGTGGTGAGGCCCTTGCCGCCGTACTCCTTGGGCCACGTGGCGCAGATCCAACCACCGGCGAACAATTTCGTCGGCCACTCCTCGATGAACTTCTTGCGCTCCTCGCCGACCAGCTCGAAGCCCGGCTCCCCCCAGCCCGAGGGCAGGTTGGCCACGAGCCAATCGCGGATCTCCTGGCGGAAGACTTCGGCATCGGCGGAGTAGTTCAATTCCATGACCGCAGTCTCTCGCAGATCAGAGCCGTCCCCCAACCCGAACCCTCAACTCCCCTGCGCCACCGTTCACACGGCGTTCACAGACCCTGAACAGTCGGGAAATCCCGGATGCCTACGGTTGGCGTCGTGGAAACGTCCGCTCGCCTCGCCGCTCAGGAGACCGCCGTCTTGAAGGCCCTCGTGGATTGCCGTGGGCGGGTCGTTAGTCGCCGCGAACTGGCCCGGCTCGCCGGAATCGCCGACCTGAGCGACCGTCGCTGCGACTCGTTGTTGGTCGCCATCCGCCGGGTGCTGGGCTCCGATGCCATCCGCACGGTCCGCGGCCGAGGTTGGATGATCGTGCCGTTGGCAGTCGATCGGGCCGAAGTACTGCTGGCCGCCTGATCCGAACGAACTTCACTCGTAGAATTCGTCGATGCCGATGATCGCCGCTTCCGCCGGCACGTACGACCTGGCTCTCGTGCTGGGCAACTTGCTCGTCATCATCGTGGTGGCCCGACTGGCCGCCGAACTGGCCGAGCGCGCGCGCATCCCGGCGGTGTTGGGCGAGATCGTGGCCGGCATCATCATCGGACCGAGCGTGCTCGGCTGGATCGACCCCGTCGCGCACCTCGAGATCGCCGACATGGTGCTGTTGCTCGGCGAGATCGGTGTGATCCTGTTGTTGTTCCACGTGGGCTTGGAGATGGATCTCGGCGAGATGGCCAAGGTCGGTAAGCCCGCGTTCGTCGTCGCGATCATCGGCGTCGCGATTCCCTTCGCGGCGGGTTTCGGCGTGGCCGCGGCGTTCGGCGAGGAAGGCAAGGTGGCATTGTTCATCGGCGCCGCCCTCACCGCCACCAGTGTCGGAATCACCGCCCGCGTGCTGGGCGACTTGCGGGCCTTGGCGCTGAAAGAGTCGCGCATCGTGTTGGGCGCGGCGGTGGCCGACGACGTGCTGGGGTTGGTGATCCTCACCGTCGTCGTGAAGGTGGTGACCGAGGGCTCCATCGGCGCCGGTGTCGTTCTCGAAACGATCGGCCTGGCGGTCGGGTTCCTCGTCGTCACCGGACTGTTGGCGATCTTCGTCATCCCCAAGACGTTCACGCGAATCGATCGGTTGGCCCGGTCATCGACCACGATCGTGGCGGTGGCGTTCGGATTGACGCTGGCGTTCTCGATGCTGGCGAATCAAGCGAAGTTGGCCTTCATCATCGGTGCCTTCATGGCGGGCCTCGGCGTCGGACGTAGCACGCAGCACGAACGCATCGCCGAGGGTCTGAATCCGCTCGGACACATCTTCATTCCGGTGTTCTTCGCCAGCATCGGAATCAACGCCGATCTCGAGGCCATGTTCCAACCGAGCGTGTTGGCATTGGCCGGTGCCCTCACCGTCGTGGCGGTCGTGGGCAAACTGGTGGCCGGTCTCGGGCTCGGTCGCGCCGGTGGGGACCGGATGCTCGTCGGTATCGGCATGATGCCCCGGGGCGAGGTGGGTCTGATCTTCGCCAGCATCGGAATGTCCAAGGGTGTTCTCGACGACGAGTTGTACGGAGCGTTGCTGCTGATGGTGCTGGTCACCACCATGCTCACACCGCCCCTGATTCGCTGGAAGCTCAGTCGTCGCGCGATCGATGACGCGTCCATCCCCGTGGTGCCCTGGACCTCGGTGGACACCTCGCATTTGTTCGACGAGTTGCTCGACACCGATGCCGACGAATGGTGGCGGATCATCGATCGCCGTCGCATCGAGGAGCGCGTGCCAGCGGTCGGGGACGCGATGAAGCGCCATCGAGCCGAGCCCGACTTCGTCGACCGGGGGTTGAACGGTCACCTTCATTCGTTGCACGAGTTGAAGCATCATCTCGACGATCCCGCTCTCGACCCGCGCCTCGACCGCGCCCTCGACCGCATCGGCCTGGTCGACGTGGTCGCTCTGGCGTGCTTCATCGACTCCATCGTCGACGACGGGCGCGCCGCCATCGAGGTGGCCCGCACGATGATGCCCGACTCCCTCGACGACGTCATGCACATCTTGTCGCTCAGCGAATCGATGAAGGACGCGGTCAAGGGGCCGGACCCCTCCGTCCCCGCGGAGTTGCTGTCGGGCGACGAGTACCTCGTGCTGTCCGCCTGGGTTCTGGCCGCGCTCACCGCGCGCGAGCAATACCGCGCCGCCCTCGACGCGGCCGTCTCCGGATTGGTCTGAGCCGGCCGAAGCGGATCGCGGCGGCGAACACATCGCTCACACTCCCGTAACAAACCACGGACACTCGGGAAACATCGCTGTCGTAGGTTCACGTCGTCGCGAACGTGCTCCGACAGCGTCGTCGAGCACCCGCGTCACGCCCGTCAATGTCGACGGCGGCGCCCCTACCCCACACACCATCCCCGAGGAGGAAACATGATCACCCTTTCCCGGACGAAAGCCGCCATCGGCGACTCGTCCGCCGACCATTTCACGGACACGCTCCGCACGCGCCCGTCCCTGCTGAAGCGACTGCTCGTCGCGACCGCGGTGTCCTCGGGGGCGACGTTCGTCGCCGGAAGCGTGGCTCTGGCCGCCGAAGGCGACTTCGACGCCGAGGCCGCCGTCACCTCGCTCGCACAGGCCACCAACCTGCTGTGGGTCATCATCGGTGCGTCCCTCGTCATCTTCATGCAGGCCGGCTTCGCCCTCGTCGAGACCGGCTTTTGTCGCGCCAAGCACGCGGCACACGTGGTGGCCACGAACTTCGCCATTTTCGGCCTCGGCTTCATCGGCTTCTTCTTCGTGGGCTTCCCGTTGGCCTTCGGAGGATTCAGCTACAGCGCTTTCGGACTGGAGGCCCCCATCGGTGGCCCGCTCGTCGGTAGTGGCGAGTGGATCTTCTTGTTCAAGGGCGGCTGGGCCATGTCGGGTGGAGGAATAACCCCGGCGCTGCTTGGCTTCTTCTTGTACATGGTCGCCTTCATGGACACCGTGGCCACCATCCCCACCGGCTCGATGGCCGAGCGGTGGAAGTGGGGCAGTTTCGTGGTTTGGGGCTTCTTCTGTGGAGCCATCTACTACCCGCTGTTCGCCGCGTGGACCTGGGGCGGTGGCTGGTTGTCGCAGACCTGGAGCAGCATGAACCTCGGCGCCGGTTACGTCGACTTCGCCGGCTCCGGCGTCGTGCACGCCGTCGGCGGCGTGGCCGCGTTCAGCGGAGCCAAGGTGATCGGTGCGCGCATCGGCAAGTTCGACAAGAACGGCAACCCGCGGGCCATCCCCGGACACCACATCCCGATGGCCATGCTCGGCACCTTCATCTTGTTGTTCGGTTGGTTCGGTTTCAACGCCGCGTCCACCTTCGCCGCCACCGACGTGCAATTCGCCGTCGTCGCCACCAACACCGCGATCGCCGGTGCCTTCGGCGCCATCGTCGCGATGTTCTGGATCACCAAGCGGACCGGCAAGCCGGATCCCGGCATGATGGCCAACGGCATGCTCGCCGGATTGGTGTCGATCACCGCCCCGTGTGCGTTCGTCGCCCCGTGGGCCGCCGCCGTCATCGGATGCATCGCCGCGATCCTCGTCATCGAGAGCGTGTTCTTCGTGGAGCGCAAGCTGAAGCTCGACGACCCGGTGGGCGCCATCAGCGTTCACGGCGTCGGAGGACTCTTCGGCACGCTGTGCGTGGGCATCTTCGCCAACGGCTCCTACGGCGCCGGTTGGAACCTCTCCGACAGCGAGGGCGTGGAGGGCATCATCAAGGGCGACTGGGGCCAGCTCGGCGCCCAGGTGCTCGGAGTCGCCGTCATCATCGTGGTGCTCGGTGGTCTGTCGTACACCTTCTTCAAGTTGCAGGACGTCATCTCCAAGAAGATGGGCAAGGGCGGTATCCGCTCCAGCGAAGAGGACGAACTGATGGGCCTCGATCTGCCCGAGATGGGTGTCTACGCCTACCCCGAGTTCGTCAAGAACTGACCGGGTCGATCACAGGAAACGAGAGGAACATTCAACATGAAACTGATCACAGCAATCGTGAAGCCGTTCAAACTGGACGACGTGAAGGACGCCCTCAAGGCCGCCGGTGTGCAAGGCATCACCGTCAGCGAGGTGCGCGGCTTCGGTCGCCAGGGCGGACACAGCGAGACCTACCGCGGAGCCGAGTACAAGATCGACTTCGTGCCCAAGGTTCGCTTGGAGCTGGTGGTCGACGATTCCAGCGTGGACGCGGTCGTCGCGGCCATCAAGGCGTCGGCGAACACCGGCAAGATCGGTGACGGCAAGATTTGGGTGGCCAGCGTCGACCGCCTCGTCCGCATCCGTACCGGTGAGGAAGGCCCCGACGCCATCTAGTCGGTGCCGCGACCAGGGCTCGTCGGCGAATTCGCTGGCGGCACACGGAGGTGGTTCTCCTCCGGTAGGGGACGTCCCCGGGTCGAACGCTTCGGCGTCCGACCCGGGGACGTCCGTTTTTCCGCCCGAAGCCGAATCGCACAATCGCTTCACATTGCCGAAACATTCGGGCAACGAGCGTTTCCTACGCTTCTGATGTCGATCTTCCGCCTCGGAGGTCGGCATTCCCCTCGAACCATCGGAGAACCACACCATGGAAAGCGGCAACATCGCGTGGGTGCTGATCTCGTCAGCCCTCGTCCTGTTCATGACCCCCGGCCTGGCCTTCTTCTACGGAGGCATGGACCGCAATCGCAACGTGTTGAACATGCTGATGATGAATTTCTATTGCGTTCTCATCATCCCGATCCTGTGGGTGGCCGTCGGCTACTCGCTCTCGCAGACCCCTTTCGACAATGACTTCATCGGGGGATTCGACTCGTTCTTCCTCAAGGACATCACGGTCGCCGGTGACGGAATGTCGTTGGCCGTCGTGGCGTTCCTCGGCATGTTCGCCGCCATCACGCCAGCGCTCATCTCGGGAGCCGTCGCCGACCGCATGAAGTTCTCGGCGTGGGCCATCTTCGTGCCGGTGTGGTCGTTGCTGGTGTACGTGCCGGTGTTCAAGTGGGTCTACGGAGGATGGCTCGCCGACCGTGGCTCCATCGACTTCGCGGGTGGCACCGCCATCCACGTGAACGCCGGAATCGCCGCGCTGGCCGCGGTGATGGTGTTGGGCAAGCGCAAGTCCGCGCCGACTCCGCCGCACTCGATGCCCCTCGTCATGATCGGGACCGGCATCTTGTGGTTCGGTTGGTTCGGCTTCAACGCCGGTTCGGCGTTGGCCGCCAACGGCGCCGCGGCCCAAGCGTTCATGAACACCTTCCTCGCCGCCGCCGCGGCGGGTCTCGCCTGGATCCTCATCGAATGGCTGCGCGACGGCCACCCCACCAATCTCGGAGCCGCATCGGGCATCGTGTCCGGCTTGGTGGCCATCACCCCCGCCGCCGGATACGTGTCGGGTGCTTCACCCATCTTCATCGGTCTCATCGCCGGTGTCATCTGCTGCTACGCGGTGCGACTGAAGCACAAGTTCGGCTACGACGACGCCCTCGACGTGGTCGGAGTTCACTTCGTGGGCGGCCTCGTCGGTTCGCTCCTCATCGGCTTCTTCGCCAACCCGTCGTTCTTCGACGGGGCGTTCATGGAAGGCATCTTCTACGGCGGCGGCGCCAAATTGCTGCTGGAGCAGGCCATCGCCAACGGAGCCGCCATCGTGTGGTCGTTCGTGCTCACGTACGGCATCATGGTGGCGTTGAAAAAGACCATCGGTGTGCGAGTGTCCGAGGAGAGCGAGGCCGGAGGCCTCGACCTGGCCGAGCACGGCGAAACCGCGTACCACGGTGCGCAGTGACAATCGTCGTCATGGAACGCAAGACTGATCGAGACGAAAGCAGACCCGGAGAACCATCATGAAACTGATCACCGCAATCGTGAAGCCGTTCAAGCTCGACGACGTGAAGGATGCCCTGAAGGCCGCTGGCGTGCAGGGCATCACCGTCAGCGAGGTCCGCGGCTTCGGTCGTCAGGGCGGTCACACCGAGACCTACCGCGGCGCCGAATACAAGATCGACTTCGTTCCCAAGGTCCGCCTCGAGATCGTGGTGGACGACCAGGACGTCGACGGTGTGGTCGCGGCCATCAAGGCGGCAGCGTCCACCGGCAAGATCGGCGACGGCAAGATCTGGGTGACCGGCGTGGATCGCATCATCCGCATCCGCACCGGCGAAGAGGGACACGACGCCGTCTAGTTCAGGCGGTCGTGATCGCTTCCCACACCCGTTGGGCGGTGCACGGCAAGTCGATGTGGCGCACTCCGAGGTGTGACAACGCGTCCACCACGGCGTTCTGTACCGCGGGGGTGGCACCGATGGTGCCACTCTCGCCGATGCCCTTGGCACCCAGGTCGTTGAGTGGTGACGGTGACTCCATGTGGACCGTCACGAAACTCGGTACCTCGGCGGCGCTGGGGAATCCGTAGTCGGCGAAGTTGCCCGTGAGCGGGTTGCCATCCTCGTCGTACACGAACTCCTCGAACAACGCCTGGCCGATTCCTTGCACCAACCCTCCGTGCACCTGACCCTCGGCCAGCAACGTGTTCACGATGCGACCGGCATCGTCGACCGCCACCATGTCGCGCAAGCGGACCCCGCCGGTCTCGGTGTCGACCTCGACCACCGCGACGTGGGCACCGCTCGGGAACGTGCCTCCCACCTGCACGAAGTCACCGGCGCCATCGAGTCGGTGCCCGTCACGAGCCGCCGACACCAACACCTCGGTCCAGCCCACCGAAATGGCGGGTGTGCCCACCACGTGGAACCGGCCGTCCTCCAGCGTCACGTCGACGACGTCGGCTTCCAACAATCGTGACGCGATCTCGCGGGCCTTGTCGGCCACCACTGCCGAGGCGCGCCACACGTTGGTGCCACCCAATTGCACCGATCGCGAACCTCCGGTGATCTCGCTGCTCGGCACCAGATCGGTGTCGCCATGCACGACGGTCACCTTCTCGAACGGGACACCGAGGCGATCGGCCACCAGCATCGCCCACGTCGTGCGATGGCCTTGCCCGTACGGCGTGGTGCCGGTGATCACGCGGGCGGCCACCGCGCCGGACTCGTCCAGCAACACCTCGACCAGACCCAGTTCCGAGCCGCCCGACATGGCGGTGATCTCCACGTACACCGCCACGCCGATACCCAACTGCACGCGATCCCCGGACGCGCGACGTCGTTGCTGCTCGGCGCGCAGGCCGTCGTAGTTCGCGGCCGTCAGCGCCAGGTCCAACGAACCCGGGTAGTCGCCGCTGTCGTACACGGTTCCGTTGGCGTTCTTGTACGGGAAGGCGTCCTTGGGCACCAGGTTGATGCGCCGCACCTCCACGGGGTCCATGCCGATCTCGTGGGCGAACATGTCGACGGCGCGCTCGATGGCCGCGGCGGCCTCGGGTCGACCGGCGCCGCGATACGCCAACGTGGGCACGGTGTTGGTGAGAACTCCGACGGCGTGCATCGCCGCGTTGGGGACGTGATACGTGCCCGTGAGCATGGCCCCGGTCATGAACGGCAGGAACGCGCCGAAACGCGGATACGCGCCGGCGTCCTGGATGACCTTCAATTCGTAGGCGAGGATGCGTCCGTCGCGCGTGCCACCGATGCGCAGATCCTGAATCTGAGCCCGGCCATGCCCGAGACCGTTCATGCTCTCGGTGCGCGACTCGGTGTATCGCACCGGCCGGTTCGTTCGTCGCGCCAACCACGGCAACAACAGATCCTCGGGGTAGAAGAAGGCCTTGGCACCGAAGCCACCGCCGACGTCGGGGGTGATGACGCGAATCTGGTCGGCGGGCAGACCGTAGAAGGTGGCCAGTTGGTTCCGGATCGGGTGGGCGCCCTGACACGCTTGCCAATGCGTCAGACGTCGCACACCGTTCTCGTCGGGTTCCTCCCAACGGCTGGCCGCCACGCGCGACTCGAGGGGGCTCGGAGCGATGCGTCGATTCAGGATGCGCCTCTCGACGATCACCTCGCAGGCCGAGAAGTCCACCTCACGTTGCGCGGGCAAGGTGACGACCACGTTGCTGCCCCGATCGGGGAAGAGCAGCGTGCTCGAGGTCATCGCCTCCTCGGCGTCCACCACCACTGGCAACGGTTCGTACTCCACCTGCACCCGTTCGGCGGCGTCCACGGCCTGGGCGCGCGACTCGGCCACCACCGCGGCCACCAATTCTCCGACGAACCGCACGGTGTCGGAGGCCAACGCACCACGAGCGATGTCGGCGGGCAACAACGGCATGTCGATGGGGACGGGACCGATTCCGTCGGCGCTCAGGTCGTCCGTCGTGAACACGCCCACCACACCGGGCATCGTGCGGGCCTCGTCGGCGTCGATCGAGAGGATGCGCCCGTGGGCGATGGTGGATCGCACGTACACCACGTGCGTGGCACCCGGAAGCACCAGATTGTCGACGAAGGTTCCCCGGCCCGTGACGAGGTCCGGGTCCTCGGTGCGCATCACCCGAGTACCGATCATGCCCATGTGGTGTCCCCCTCGATCGTGATTGCGATCAGCCGAATCCGATGACCCGCCTCCGGCCAGCGTAGATTGCCATGCATGACCGTGACCGAGTCCTCCCCCGCCAAAGCCGAACGCTGGACCGCCCAGTGGAAAGAGCTCTACAACGAGGTGATCACCACCGGTCTGTGCACCGGTTGTGCGGGGTGCGTCGTCACCTGCCCGCACGACGTGATCGGTTACGAGCACGAGGAGGGCAAGTACAAGCCCTTCCACCTCGAGGAAGAACTGGGCCTCGACAACTGCGTGCACGGCGAAAAGGGGTGCACCACCTGCACCCGCGCCTGCCCGCGTTTTCGCGCCTGGGAGACCTCGGCCGACATGCACCTGTTCGGTCGCATCCGTGAACCCGACGAGATGGCCGGCGTGTGGCGTCAGTTGCTGCTCACGCGGGCTTCGGACAAGGTGGCTCACGAGAAGGGTCAAGACGGTGGATTCGTCTCGGCCATGCTCATCTGGTTGCTCGAGAACGACTACATCGAGGCCGCGCTCGTGAGTGGCGTGGAACCCGACGATGCGTGGAAGGCCAAGCCCGCGTTGGCGCGCAACAAAGAAGAAGTGCTGGCCACCGCCGGTTCGCGTTACACGTATTGCGCGAACCCGCTCGCCTTGCGCGAGGCGAAGGAACAGGGTTTCAGCCGTCTCGCATTGGTCGGCATGGGTTGCCAGACTTCGTCACCGCCCGTCATGTGGGACCGCAAGGCCGGCAAGGTGTCCAAGCCGTTCCTGTTCAACATCGGCCTGCTGTGCTCCAAGACCTTCGACGACGCCATCTTCCCCGAACTCTTCGAGGCCAAGTACGGCCTGAAGAAGCAGGACATGGTGAAGATGAACATCAAGGGCGTCTTCCAGATCTGGATGAAGGACGGCTCGTATCACGAGATCGATCTGAAGGAATGCCACCAATGGACGCGCGAGGGCTGCAAGAGCTGCCCCGACTTCGCCGCCGAGCACAGCGACATCGCCACCGGCGGAATCGGCAAGGACAACGACTGGACCCTCACGATCGTGCGCACCGAACTCGGCGAGGAAGTGATCAATCGCATGATCAAGGACGGGGTCATCGAAGCCCGCCCGGCCCAGGAGGACGAGGTGGCCATGAAGCTGCTGCGCACCCTCTCGATCGTCAGCCGTCGCCGTTGGCCCGAATGGGCCGACAAGGCCCCCAGCGTCGGTGTGCCGCCGCCGAAGAAGAAGGCCGACGGATCGGCCCCGGCCGCGCACTGACATGGCGTTGCACCCTCAGGTCGCCGTTTTGTTGGAGGGCCTGGCGGCCCTGAACATCCCGGCTCTCGAAACGCAGAGTGCGGTCGACGCTCGGGTCGGCATGGCGGCCATGACCGTGCCGTCGACCGTGGAGCTCCACGAGATCCGCGACGTCGATGCCGGCGGTGTTCCCGCGCGTCTGTACCGACCGAGCGGGTCGACTCGCCTCGGATTGCTCGTCTACTACCACGGTGGCGGATGGGTGCTCGGCAGTATCGACACCCACGACGACGTGTGCCGCAAGTTGGCGCGCGCCACGGGTCATGCGGTGCTCAGTGTCGACTACCGACTGGCGCCCGAGTATCCGTTCCCCGCACCGCTCGAGGATTCGGTGAACGCGTTGCGGTGGGCCCAGGCGAACGCGGCGGAGTTGGGAGTCGATCCGAATCGAATCGCGGTCGGTGGAGATTCGGCCGGCGGCAACCTGGCCGCGGTGGTGGCGAACCTGTCGCCCGTGCCATTGAGATTTCAGATGCTCATCTACCCGGTCACCGACGCCACCCGTTCGTCACCGAGTTACGTCGAGAACGCCGAGGGATACCGCTTGACGGCCACCGGCATGAAATGGTTCTGCGATCATTATCTGAGCGGTGGCGTCGGATCCGAGACCGACCCGCGCGTGTCGCCCTCGTTCGCCACCGACCACGTGTTGGCCGACGCACCGCCCACCCTGGTGATCACGGCCGAGTACGACCCCTTGCGCGACGAGGGCGAGAGCTACGCCCAACGCCTGATGGAGGCCGGGGTTCCCTGTGCGCTCGCGCGGTACTCGGGGATGATCCACGGATTCTTCTCGATGAGCGAGATGGTCGACGACGGCATGAAGGCCATCGAACACGCCGCTTCTCTGGTCAAGTCGGCGCTCGACGCCTAGTCGCGCGTCAACGCGCGAACGCGAGCGAACACCGCGTCGATCATGGGTTCGGTCAACTTCCCGGTGAACGTGTTCTGCTGGCTCGGATGGAACGAGCCCACCAGCACGAAGCCGTCCGGGGTGGTCACCTCCACTCCATGACCGAATTTCGGCCGGGGTTTCACGCCGAACTCCGAGCACGCCGACTCGTACGCGAACGCCCCGAGGCACACCACCACCCGTAGCCGAGTGAGAGCCTCCAACTCCCGACGTAGAAAGGGTCGGCATTCGTCGCGTTCGTCGTTGGACGGCTTGTTGTCCGGCGGCGCGCACTTCACCGCCGAAGTCACCCACGCTGCGCTGAGTTGCAAACCATCGGAAGCGTGCAACGACTCGGGCTGGTTGGCCAACCCGGCTTTGTGCATCGCCCGGTACAACCAATCACCACTGCGATCGCCGGTGAACATACGACCGGTGCGATTGGCGCCATGAGCCGCCGGGGCCAGACCCAGCACCAGGACGGTTGCGTTCGGATCGCCGAATCCGGGCACCGGTCGTCCCCAGTACGTCTCCTCGACGAACGCCGCTCTCTTCTCGCGGGCCACTTCCTCGCGCCATTCCACCAAACGCGGACACGCTCGACACCCGCACACGTCGTCGTGGATGGTCGCCAACGTTCGTACGCGCGGACGTGGAGAACCCACGTGAACGGATCGAGGCGGACGAGACGGGATGACCATGACCCCACTAGGTTGGCATCGATCATGGCTCTCAAAAAATCAGCTCCGAAGAAGTCCGCCAAGAGCGCGCCGCCCGCGGCGACGTTGGTGTTGCTGGTGCGTCACGGCCAGACCCCCACCACCGGCAAGTTGCTCCCCGGACGCGCCCCGGGTCTTCATCTGTCCGACGCCGGACGCCAGCAGGCCGAGGTGGCCGCCGAACGTCTCTCGGCCTTGCGCAAGGTCGACGCGGTGTACGCCTCCCCGCTCGAACGCGCGCGCGAGACGGCCTCCCCCATCGCTCGTGCCACCGGCCAACGCGTGAACATCGACAAGGGATTGCTGGAATGCGACTTCGGCGACTGGACCGGGGCCGAACTCTCCAAGTTGATGAAGTTGCCCGAGTGGACCACGGTTCAGCGCTCTCCGTCGACCTTCCGTTTCCCGTCCGGTGAGAGTTTCACCGAGATGCAGACGCGCATGGTGTCCGCCATCGATCGTCTGTGCGCGAAGCACCGTGGCGGAACCATCGTGTGCGTGTCGCACGCCGATCCCATCAAGGCCGCCGTCGCCCATGCCATGGGCACCCACATCGACCTGTTTCAACGCATCGTGATCGGCACCTGCTCGGTGTCGGCGATCGCCTATTCCCCCGGCGGACCGATCGTGCTCACGGTGAACTCCACCGGTGGGTCATTGGCCGAATTGCGACCCTCCTGAGACGACCATGCCGTTCTTCGCCGACTTCGAACACGTCGATGTGCTCACCACGGGTGCCGTAGGCGCACCGGGTCGTCGCACGTTCTACCTGCAGGCCCGCATGGGTGCTCGGTCGGTGACCGTTCGTTGCGAGAAGCAACAAGCGGCAGCCATCTCGCAGTATCTGCGTCGGGCCCTGAAACACCTTCCGGTCCCCGAGGGACAGCCGCCGCGCAACGTGATGAACCTGAGCGAGCCGGTCGACGAGGTGTTCGTGTTGGGTGCCGTGGCCCTGGAGTTCGATCGTTCCGGTGATCGCTTCGTCCTTCATCTGCGTGAGTTCGCCGGACCCGACGACGATGATGATGGCGAGGTCGACGAGACCGACATGGAATTCGGCGACGACGATGGCGACGACGAGAAGCCGGGAGCCCGGGTACGGGTCTCGCTCACGCGGGCTCAGGCCATGGCCTTCTGCGAACACACCGACCGAGTGGTTTCGGCTGGTCGACCGGACTGCGTCTTCTGCGAACGTCCGGTCGATCTCGACGGACATTTCTGCCCGCGGATGAACTGAGGCGCCGTGGTCGACATCGACGCGTTGCTCCGCTTGGCCGACATCGAGGTCGAGGGTCGCATGCCCTACAGCAGCAACGCCACTTTCCTGGTGAACCTGCGTCGTGACCTCGCCGGCACGGTGGAGTCCGGACAAGCCATCTACAAGCCCCTGCGCGGTGAGCGACCACTGTGGGACTTCCCCTCCGGACTCTTCAAGCGCGAGGTGGCGGCCTGTGTCCTGTCCGACGCGATGGGTCTTCACGTGGTCCCGCCCACCATCGTTCGCGAGGGGCCGTTCGGAGAAGGTTCGTTGCAGTGGTTCATCGACGCCCGCTTCGAGGAGCACTACTTCACGCTGTTCGAGCAACGCGAAGACCTGCACGATCAATTCCGGGCCATCGCCGTCTTCGACATCCTGGCCAACAACACCGACCGCAAGAGCGGGCATTGCCTCATCGATGCCGATGATCGGGTGTGGGCCATCGACCACGGATTGTGTTTCTCGGCCGATTTCAAACTGCGCACGGTGATCTGGGAGTTCGGTGGGGAGCCGCTGTCGGACGACCTACGCGAGCGCGTGCGCACCGTCGCCGCCGAACCACCGTCCGCTCTTCACGAACTCCTCGATGCCGACGAAGTGGAAGCCATGGTCGATCGTGCGCGAATGCTCGCCGCCGGCGGCATGTTCCCCATCGACTCCACGGGCCAGCGCTACCCCTGGCCGATGGTCTGATTCGACATGAGTCGAGACGACCACCCGCGCCCCGTCGAGGATGACGATCTCGACGCGTTGGTGGATCGCGCCGATCTGGACGGATTGGTGCGCCTGATCGATGCCCGGTGCGCGTCACGCGATTGGGACGGCCTGATGCGCGTTCGCTCACGATGCCGCGCCGCCACCAAGACCGGGCGACAGGTGTGGCCCGCCGCGACATTGGCCGAATATCGAATCGCGCTGTTGGCGCCGGCCGAGGCGGCCTGTTCGGTGCTGGGCGAGGACGGCGGTCGCTTCACCATCGGTCCGTTGACCGAGGTGATCGCGCAACATCACACGTGGGCCGAACTGGATCCGTTCCTGGAGCACGGACCGCGTCGGTCGTTCGTCGCCCACGAGCGCGTGTTGCGTGGCGACTCGCCGATCATCGACGACCCGACGGACCTCGATCTCCCCCTTCGTTTGCTCGACTGGGAGCCCGCATACGCCGTGCCGACGTACAACGACGAAGGCGTCACGTCACCGTGCCCGTCGGACGCGTGGCAACACGAATGGTCCGCGTCGAGCGCCGCCGTCTCGGCCACGACCATCGACGACCCGAGCGTGGCCTCGGCACTTCGTTCATTGGTGGAGCCGTGGACGTCCTCCTCGAACGGTCGGGCCGAATCGGTGGCCGTCGAGGGCGGCGGGTCCCACGCTTTGCGAGCACTGGGCCTGACCTCGGTGCGCCTGACGCGCATCGACTCCCGCGATGCGTTGTCGTGGTTGGCGTGGTGCGGCGCCTCGGGAGGCGCGCACGGCCGGCGACGAGGAGGAGCCCTCGGACGCTTCGGAACGTGGTGGCTGTTGGCCGCCCTCGGCGGTATCACCGACGACTGGAACGAACTCGTGGATGACCACGAACTGGGCAATGAGATCGGGGCCGTGAGCGAGAGCCTGCAATGGTTCCGCTTCGATGACAAGACGACGACGGGCTACGAATTGAGCCTCATCGCCGTCGATCCGGTCGACGGATTGTCGTTCGGGCTGTTGGCCCGGGACTCGGCCTGACGGCCGAACGATCAGCGACCCTGGAGAGCCTCGATCAACTTCGGAAGCACCTTGTGGACGTCGCCCACGATGCCGAGGTCGGCGATTCCGAAGATCGGCGCCTCCTTGTCCTTGTTGATCGCGATGATGTTCTTCGAACCCTTCATTCCCACCATGTGCTGGGTGGCGCCCGAGATGCCGGCGGCGATGTAGACGCTGGGCTTCACGACCTTGCCGGTCTGACCGACCTGGTAGCTGTAGGGAACCCAACCGGCATCCACGATCGCGCGCGACGCCCCAGGAGCACCCTTGAGCAACTTGGCCAACTGCTCGACCAACTCGTACTTGGCGCTCTCGCCGAGACCGCGACCACCCGACACCACGATGTCGGCCTCGTCGAGCTTGGGACCGGTCGTCTCTTCGACGTGTACGGCGGTCACATTGGCGGTGCCGGTGGCGCCGAGGTCGGGAACGCCGACGACCTGCACCGCGGCAGCGGCACCACCGGTGGACTCGGGAGCGAACGACTTGGGTCGGAAAGCCGCCAGGTACGGAGCACCGCCGGTGAACGTGGTGGCGACCAGGGTGTTGCCACCGAAGATCGGCGTGGTGACGGTGACCGAGTCGCCCGAGGCCACGATGTCGATGTTGTTGGTGAGAACCGTGCGGTCGAGCTTGACCGACAGACGCGACATGACGTCGCGACCCTCGTACGACTGCGGGAACATCACGAGATCGGGCGAATCGCCCGCGTCGATGACGGACTTCATGGCCGAGGCCACGGCGGCTCCGGCGAGATTGCTGCCGTAGTCGATGCCGTAGACCTTGGTCGCCCCGTGCGCGCCGAGCGCGGCCGCGACGGCCGAGCCGTCACCGGCGACCCACACGCCCACCGAACCACCGAGGCTGCGCGCCTTGGTGACGAGTTCGAGCGACGCCGAGGTGGGCGCACCGTTGGAAACCTGAGCGAAAACCCAAATGTTGTTGATTGCCATTGTTCTGTCCGTTCTCCGTGTTTCCGTTGACTCAGATGACCTTGAGACCTTCGAGGAAGGCCACGATCTTGCCGAATGCTTCGCCGTCGTCTTCGATGACCTCGCCGGCCGCGCGGGCCTCGGCCTGGGTGACGCTGGTGATCTTCTGACCGGCGCCGTCCCAACCGACCGGGGTGACACCGAGATCGGACGCCTTCACCTCGTCGACCGGCTTCGACTTGGCCGCCATGATTCCCTTGAAGCTCGGATAACGCGGCTCCACCACACCGGCGGTGACCGAGATCAATGCGGGCAACGGGCAAGTGACTTCGTCGTACCCGGCTTCGGTCTGACGATCGGCCTTCAGGACACCGCCGTCGATCGACACCTTCTTGGCGAAGGTCACCGACGGAAGACCGAGAACCTCGGCCATCTGCTCGGGCACGGTGCCGGTGTAACCATCGCTCGACTCGGTGGCCGCGATGATGAGGTCGGCCCCACCGAGACGCTGCACGGCGGCGGCGAGAATCTTGGCGGTGGTCAACGCGTCGCTGCCCTGCAGAGCCGGGTCGCTGACGAGCACGGCCTTGGCGGCGCCCATCGCGAGCGCGGTGCGCAGACCAGCGGTCTCGCTGTTGGGAGCCATGGAGACCAAACTCACTTCTCCGCCACCGGCGGCATCGACCAACTGCAACGCCATCTCGACGCCGTAGCTGTCGGACTCGTCGAGGATGAGCTTGCCGTCGCGCTTCAGTGCGTTGTTTCCATCGAGGGCACCGGGGTTGGCCGGATCGGGAATCTGCTTGACACAGACGATGATGTTCATAAGGGACACAGTCTGCTGTCTGGGGCGACGAATCGCACAACCCTCCACCCCGGAAAAGCGGGCTGGTGACCGACGACTCAGGGCCCGCGACCGTGGCTGGTACGGTCGGCTCCGGTGCGCATCTTGCTGGTCGTCAACTCCTTCGCCTCCTCGGTGACCGCCCGCAACACGGTTATCGTCCACCGAGCCCTGTCGCGGGCCCACGAGGTGCAGATCGTCGAGACCAACCGGCGGGGTCACGCCACGCGCTTCGCCCAGGACGCCGCCCACCGTGGGGTGGACCTGGTGATCTCCTTCGGCGGGGACGGCACCTTGAACGAGGTGGCCACCGGGGTCGCCGGAACCGACACCGCCCTTGGGGTGTTGCCCGGCGGCAGCACCAACGTCTTCGCCCGCACCATCGGTTTACCCAATGATCCGGCGGCGGCCGTCGACCTGTTGGTGAACGGCCTCGCCGACCCCGCCGCCAATATCCGTCCCATCGGTCTCGGTCGCGTGAACGGTCGCTTTTTCTGCTTCCACACCGGTATCGGCTACGACGCCGCGGTGGTTCGCACCGTGGAGACGCGCGCCTCACTCAAACGTTGGGCCGGTCACCCTCTCTTCATCTACGCCGCCCTCAAGACGTGGATGTTCGGCTACGACCGTTCACGCCCGCACTTCAGTGTCACCGCCGACGGCGCCATCGGTGGGCCCGGTGGGCTCGACATCGACTCGACGGGCGAGAACCCCGTGCGCTTCGATCCCTCGCGTCGTGTCGACGACGGTTACTTCACCGTGGTGCTGAACACGAACCCGTACACGTTCCTCGGCAATCGTCCCCTCGACCTCTCCCCCGAAGCCAGTCTCGACAAACCTCTCGTTGCGGTGACGTTCCGCACGATGTCAGCGCCGGCCATCATCCGCACGCTCGCCGGTGCCCTACGAGGCGGAGGCGTCCAAGCCAACGAACACGTGGCTCGCTTCGACGACGTGCACGAGTTGATCGTCGAGCATCACACCCCGTTCCCGTATCAGGTCGACGGGGATTACCTGGGCGAGACCGGACGCCTGCACTTTCGGCACGTGCCCGAGGCGGTGAAGTTACTCTTCCCCGCCTGAGCCCCGTCCCACCACGGCGAGGGCCACGTCGGGGACGTTCGTGCAGATGCCGTCGATTCCCCAGTCGATCAACTCTTGCATCCGTGCCGGGTCGTCACAGGTCCAGGTGTTCACCTTCAAGCCCGCGGCGTGGAAGTCGCGGATCAGCTCGGCGGAGACGTGTCCGAACCATGGATGAATCGCCGCATGGCCCGCGGAGCGCAGTGACTCGATGCACGATGCACGATCCTCGTCGCGAACTCCCACGGTCAACCATGCAGTAGCGATGGTCGGGCGCAAGGCACGACAACGATCGATGGTTTCTCGCCGGAACGAGGAAATCAACCACCGTCCATCGCCCTCGGAACGATCGGCGAGACAGGCGATGGTGTCGTCGGCAATGGACTCGGACTGGTCGAAATCGGGTTCGCTCGGGTCATTCTTGATCTCGACGTTCACCCAGATGGGTGCGCAAGCGTCGAGGGCCTCGTCGAGGGTGCACACGTGCTCGGGAAGTTCGTCGAAACGAAGTGCGGCCAACACTCTCGCGTCTTCCAGGGTCGGGTTGTGATGCACCACGAGCACACCATCGGCGGTACGACGCACGTCCAACTCGGCCGACTGCGCACCCATTCGAACCGCGCGTCGAAAGGCGGCCACGGTGTTCTCCATCTCGGCGCGCGATGCTCCGCGATGAGCGATGACTTGTGTGCCCGATACCATTCGCTTCCCCCGACCCGATC
>SYCH01000256.1 GCA_005787025.1 Actinomycetota bacterium
GCCGATGTTGTGCATCCACGAGTTGTTCGACTTCAGGTGTCGACGACCGACCAACACCATCGAGCGAGAATTCAACTCGTCGATTGCGTCGTGCAAACGCGCCACATCGGCGATCAGTGGTTCGGGGGCCAACTCCACTTTGCCCGTTCGCGTACGCAACGCCTCGGGCAATCGCTCTCCCAAGGAACCGAAGTCGACACCATGCGGATTGGCGAGCAACAGATCGAGGCTCGCCCCGCCCGGATTCGCTCCGAAAGCCGCGCCATACGGGCCGGTTTGCAGCATCAGATCCAACATGCGTGCGGGCCCGCGACGGCCCGTCGCGTCGAGAGCCACACGGATCTCGTTCACGTCACGACCGTGAACGGGAGAGGACACATCCGACACCGCCGAACGAACGAGACTCTCGATCCCTTGGTCGTCGGCGACCGCCGCATCAGCGTCGGGACCGAGTCCCGCGGCAATCAAACCCAGTTTGGCCAGGATCTCCCACTCGTCGGGTTGGCCCTCGTCGCGAGCGAGCACCGGTTCGCTGTAGTTCGCCACGTTACGCACCGCGTATTGCAACAAGAACACGTCGTAGTGATCGCGCTGCAACTGCGACGGTGGAGGAAGAATCACATCGGCGTGTCGTGTGGTCTCGTTCAGATAGATGTCGACGCTGATCATCAACTCCAACTCGCCCAACGCCGCGTCCAACTGCGTCGAGTGGGGTGTCGACAACACCGGGTTGCCGGCCACGGTGATCAAGGCACGAATGGAATCATCGCCCGCGTCGGTGATTTCCTCGGCCAACGCCGCCACCGGGTACTCACCCATCACTTCGGGGTAGCCCGATACCTTCGTCCGCCCGCCCCCACGGCCGACCCGAAAGCCCGAGCCCTTTCCTCCGGCCCCCTTGGTCGTGGGACTTCCGAGTGCGGGCTTGGTGAACATCACGCCACCGGGGCGGTCGAGGTTGCCCGTGAGCGTGTTGACCACGTCGATCAACCAACTGGCGGTGGTGCCGAACTCGGTGGTGGTCGTGCCGATGCGTCCGTAGACCGCAGCCGACGGCGCGGCGGCCAGCTCGTGGGCGATGCGGCGAATGACCTCGGCATCGATTCCGGTCGCGGCCGACACGACTTCGGGCGAGAATCCCTCACTGGCCGACCTCATCTCGTCGACGCCGTCCACCACCGATGACAAACGCTCGGGCACCTGCACGAGCCCGTCGGCGAACAGGACGTTCACGATCGCCATCAGGAACAAGGCGTCGGAACCGGGACGAATGGCCAACCATTCATCGGACTCCTCGGCGGTCTTGGTCCGACGGGGGTCGACCACCACCACCTTGCCTCCGCGCGAACGAATGGCCTGCAGACGTCCCGGGAAGTCCGGGGCGGTGCACAGACTGCCGTTGGACGCGTACGGATTGGCCCCCAGCATCACCAGGTAATCCGTGCGATCCAGATCGGGAACCGTCACGCTGGCTCCGGTTCCGAACATGTATCCACTGGCCACTTGCTTGGGCAACTGGTCCACCGTCGACGCGCTGTACCGGTTGTGGGTACCGAGGCCGATCAACATCGAGCGGTTGTACAGCATCGCCGACAACGAGTGCGCGCTCGGATTACCCAAGTAGACCGCCACCGCTTCTCGGCCGTGACGTTCGATCACGTCCTGCAGTCGACCGGCCACCTCGGCCCAGGCCTCGTCCCACTCCACCTCGACGTGTACGCCGTTGCGCTTCACCAACGGCTTGCGAAGACGATCCGGATCCTCGTGGAGCTGCTTGAGCGCCGACCCCTTCGGACAGATGAACCCGTGTGAGAAGACGTCGTCCATGTCCCCGCGAATGCGACCGACGTTTTCACCACGGTCCGTGATGTTGACGGTGATCTCGAGACCACAGCCGGCCTCGCACAAGGGACAGGTGCGATACGCGGTGCGCGAGATGCTCGGGCCAGAAATGGTGGTGTCGTTCACGACCCGACTTTAGGTCGCCCCGCTCCGGGTCAGACCACGGGCGATTTGTCGAGCAACGCCGCCTCGCGTTGGAAGTCCTCGGCGGCATCGAAGTTCTTGTAGACGCTGGCGAACCTCATGTAGGCGACCTCGTCCAGGACTCGCAGACGGTCGAGGACCGCCAACCCGATGCGGGTGGAAGGGATGTCACCACCGATCTGACGCAACTCCTCTTCCACCGAATCGGCCAGGGCGTTGATGGCCTCTTCGTCGATGGGGCGTCCCTTGCTGGCGGCGCGCACCCCGGAGGTGACCTTGACGCGATCGAACGGCTCGCGTCCACCGTTGGTCTTGGCCACCATCAAAGGGACCTCGTCCACCCGCTCGAACGTGGTGAACCGGTGGTTGCAGGCGGGACATTCGCGGCGTCGACGAATGGCGGCACCATCTTCGGCCATGCGCGAATCCACCACTTTGGTGTCCTCGTGGCGGCAGATCACGCAACGCATGAGGCACAGAGTACCCGTCATGGCGGGCTCGCGACCATCGGACACACGAACAAACACGTGTGATGTGACCGGTGAATCAGCCTTCGGGGATCACCAAACGTTGGCCGACGGCGATCGAGGCTCCGCCGTTGATCCCGACCAGTTCGTTCACGAACGAGCCGATGTCGCCGTCGGTGAGCGACGACGCGATGGACCACAACGTGTCGCCGGGGCGCACCACGTAGAACCCCGCACCTTGCCCGTACACCACGGGATCGATCATGGTGGCGTTCGAGGCGGTGACCGAGAGCGGCGTCACCGTGGGGATGGAGGCAGTCGCATCCCCACGGCTCGCCAGGGCACGGACGCCGAGGCAGGCGGCGGCCGCGACACTGAGTCCGATGAGCGCCACCATCAGGCGGCGGCGCAGGTACACCTCACGGGTCACCCGGTGCTGTCCCGTGGTCGCGGTGAAGTCACGGGAGTGGATTTCGATCACGTAGCGGGGGTCAAGGGCCAGGGCCATGGGAAGTCGTCCTTTTTGTTTGGTGTTGGTCGGGTGGATTGCTTCGTTTGTTACGTCGATCGCGTTCTCGCCCTGTCCTCACCGTGCCAACGGGGTATGGCACGGTTTCAAACAGGTGTTCGCAACACGGGTGCAATGAAGAACAGGTGTTCGCTTGGCGACACGCTACGGGGAACACCTGTTCGGTGTCAACCCTTCCCTGCTCCAGGCCCCAAAATGGCCCCGTGAGCAGGAGTACTACGAACAGGTGTTTGACTCGGGGGGCGAACACCCGTACGATGACCCCATGACCGACGCCCGCAAGAGCTCCCCCACCTCGTCCCCCCTCACCGCCCGTCAGCGGGGCATCCTGGATTGCATCGAATCCAGCATGGCCACCCGGGGATTCCCGCCCTCGGTCCGCGAGATCGGCGAGGCCGTCGGGCTGACATCGCCCTCCACCGTTCACAACCACCTCAGCACCCTGCAGAAGTTGGGCTTCCTCGAGCGCGATCCCAATCTGCCCCGCGCCATCAAGGTCTGCTGGGACCGCAACAGCGGCGCCAAGATCGAGCGTGCCCGCGTCCACCACGTGCCCTTGGTCGGCGACGTGGCCGCCGGTACCGACGTGTTGGCGCAACAGAACGTCGAAGATCTTCTTCCGCTCCCGGCCGACTTCACCGGTGACGGCGAACTTTTCATGTTGCGCGTGCGCGGCGAATCCATGATCGATGCTGGCATCCTCGATGGCGACTACGTGGTCGCACGCCAACAGTCGTCGGCCGACAATGGTGAGATCGTCGTGGCGGGTATTCCCGGCGACGAGGCCACCGTCAAGACCTTCAGCCGACGTGGCAACACCATCGTCTTGAAGCCGGCCAACCAACGTCTCTCGCCGATGGAGTTCGACGCCGACGACGTCCGCATCTTCGGCAAGGTCGTCACGGTTCTGCGACGCCTCTGATCTCGACCGCCACGCCGGCCATACGGGCCAGCGTTCCGCAGATCACCGTTCGGGTGCTCGGTCCTCCGGACGAGGCGGCGCCCACGTCAACGTCGGTTCCTCTGTCGCCGTTCCATAGGCGACCACCGGACCCGTGTTCACGGTGCGCCGACGGCGACGCACGGTGCCAACCAGAGCGATCGCCATCATCAGAAGTCCGATCAGCACACCTGCCACGGCGATCAGCACCAAACGATTCCTCTCGACGGCGACGTCGGGACCCACCGCCACCACCGCCGACGGATCGCTCGATCGCACCTCGATGACGAAGGTTCCCGGTTCGGTGACCTCCACGCGAAGAATCGACTCGCCCACTCCCTCGGGCGTGCTGTACGACACCGAGTCATCGTCGTACGTCGTACCACCCGTACCCGCATCGGATCGATCGAGCACCACCACATCCACCTCGGGCGCGACGTCCGACTCGTACCTTCGCCCGCCGTTGTCACAACCGTCGACCGCTCGCACACGCCCCTTGCGCTCGACATAGACGAAGAAGGTTCCCGCCTCGGACACCTCGACCGTGGTGGCGCATCCGGCCGGCACGCGCACGAGGTCGACCACCAAGTTCTGGTTTTGTTCCACCCCACGAACGGCCGACACGAAGGCCGCCACGGTGACACCGATGCCGAGCAACCACAACAGCGCGTTGGTCCGCGCTCTCATCACCGCACCCCGAGACGAGTCGCCACGCGTTCGATGGTGTCGTCGGTCTGGACCACCGCGACGCGCACGAATCCGGCTCCCGCCGCTCCGTACAAATCACCGGCGCTCACCAGTGCGCCGCCCTCACGAGCCAATCGCTCCGTGAAGGCCCAGGCGTCGTCGACGGGGAACCACAGATAGAAGCCACCATCGGGAAGTGGAACGTCGATTCCCGACCATCGCGACAGGATCTGCGCCATGCGACGCAGACGCGCCAGATAACGATCGCGTTGCTCGGACACATGGGCGTCATCGTTCAACGCCGCCACGGCAGCGGCTTGGGCCGGGCCGGGCACCATCATGCCCACGTGCTTACGCACCTCGCCGAGGTAATGAACGAGATCGGGATCGCCGACATACGCACCCACGCGCAGACCGGCCAGATTCGAGCGTTTCGACAGTGAGTGCACGGCGATCACTCCGTCGGATCCGTGCTGCAGGATCGAACGGGCCGGCGATGCCCACGTGAACTCGGCGTAGCACTCGTCGCTGAACACCGGCACGCCCTTCGAACGGCCCCAACTGGCGGCCGCCTCGAGGTCGTCCAATGCTCCGGTGGGATTGGACGGACTGTTCACCCACAACAACAACGCCCGTGCGGCGTCGGCGTCGCTGATGGCGTCGAGGTCGATCCCACCGCGGGCGTTCATGGGAACCGCGACCGCACGGCACCCGGCCAACGTGGCCCCCATCTCGTAGGTCGGATACGCGATCGAGGGATACAACACGGTGTCGAGCCACGGCGAACGCAACTTCATCCACTGGGGCAGGGTGCCCACGAACTCCTTGGTACCGATACAAGCCGCAATGGCCGAGGTCGGCACGTGAACTGCGAAACGACGGCTCATCCACTCCGAGAACGCCCGGCGCAAGGGCTCGTTACCCACCGACGGCGGATACCCGCGCTCGGAGTTACTGGCGGCCAGGGCAGCCACCACCGACGCCGGAGGCGGGTCGCACGGGGTGCCGATGGACAGATCGACGAGCCCACCCTCGAACGCGGAACCCAACGGCTTGAACGAATCGAGGCGCTCGTACGGGTACGGCGGGGGCTCGAAGCCGCGACGCTCTTCGGCGGGATTCATGACCAACCCATAGTAGGCAGGGTCGGGCTCACTGACCCACGACGAACTCGACCAAACGACCCGCGGACGCGTCGGCCAGACGCGCGCGCACCCGCACGCCGTCTTCCTCGTGGGTCGTGGACACCACCTCGCCTTCGCGATGAATGGCAGCCAAGACGTCGCCCCGTTCGTACGGCACCAAAAGCTCGACCACCGTGCTGAGCGAGCGAAGCCGATCGGACAACGTCTGCAGAAAGCCGTCGATGCCGGTTCCGGCGTGCGCGCTGATTCCCACCGAACCCGGGTGCCACGTCACCGCATCGGCGACCGCTTGCGGGTCGAGGTCGGCTTTGTTGAACACCAGCAATTCGGGAACGGCCTCGGCGCCGATCTCGCGCAACACCTCGCGCACCGCCTCGATCTGTCCGTCGGGATCGGGTCCGCTGCCATCGACGACGTGAACCAGGTAGTCCGCCCGCGTGGCCACTTCGAGCGTGCTCTTGAACGATTCCACCAAACCGTGCGGAAGTCGCCGCACGAAACCCACCGTGTCGGTGAGCAGCACCGGTTCACCACCGGGCAACGAGAGTCGGCGCGTGGTCGGATCGAGTGTCGCGAACAGGCGATCCTCCACCAACACGCCGGCGTTGGTGAGCCGATTGAGGAGTGTGCTCTTTCCGGCATTGGTGTACCCGACGATCACCACGTTGGCCAGACCACTGCGCGAGCGTCCCTTACGTTGGAGATCGCGGGTATGGCCCAAATCCACCAATTCGTGTTCCAAGCGCGAGATGCGATTCTTGATGCGTCGGCGGTCGACCTCGAGTTTGGTTTCACCGCTACCGAAACGCGAGCCGACCCCACCTCGCTGCTGCGAGAGCTTCGCGTTCGCGCCGCGACGCAAACGGGGAAGTCGGTAGCGCAACAGAGCCAGTTCCACTTGGGCCTTGCCCTCCAGGGTGTGGGCGTTCTGGGCGAAGATGTCGAGGATCACGGCCGTGCGATCGATCGCGGTTCGCCCCAGCAACTTCTCCAGGTTGTACTGCTGACCCGGCGAGAGTTCGTTGTCGAACACCACCGTGTCGGCGTCGACTGCCAGGCACAGATCACGCAGCTCTTCCGCCTTTCCCTTGCCGACGTACCACGTGTGATCCGGTGTGTCGCGACGTTGCACCAACCGGCCGGCCACGTCGGCCCCGGCGGTGTCGATCAACAACGCCAATTCGTCGAGACTCGCCTCGGTCTCCTCGTCGTCGTGTCCGTCCAACGTGACCCCGACGATGACGATCTTCTCGCGGACCGAGCGCTCGATGAGCGTCTGGCCCAACGCCTGGTTGTACGGGGAATTCGGGTTGCTCACGTCGCAACCGTGACGGTGGCGACGAAGGTGGCCTCGGCGACGAGCGTGATCCGACGACTCTCCCGATCCACCACGACCCGAGCGTCACCGCCGTCCATGTGCACGAGCACCTCGGGGGTGGATGCCGGCACCAGACCCCACGCGACCGCGGCTTCGGCGGCGGCGCACGCTCCGGTGCCGCACGCCATGGTGATTCCGGCGCCACGTTCGTGCACCCGCATGGTGATGGCGTGCGGTTCGGGACCGGGCTCGATGATCTCCAGATTCACGTGGGGCACCAGCGACCCGAGGGCCAGCAGGTCGACGGCTCGGACGTCGTCCACGCCGACGACCGAGTGCGGGTTGCCGAGCGACGAATGGCGCACGGGGCGATCCGGGTGGCACTGCAGTGCGGCCCAGTCGAGGGGTTCGGTCAGATCCGACACGGAACCCATGTCGACGCTGAGCAGATGCGTGCTCTCGTCGAGCCGACGGACCACTTTCACGAGTCGCTCACCGGCATCGGTGTCGACCGAATACTCGACACCGTCGGGTCCGTCGTGATGCGCGGCCTGAACCAGACACCGGATGCCGTTACCGCTCATCTCGGCACGACTTCCGTCGGCGTTGTACAACGTCATCCCGAGCCGGGTGGGGGCCTTGCGTTCGAGCAACAGCAAGCCGTCGGCACCCACACCTGTGCGACGATCGCACCAAGTGCGAGCACGATCGACCCACGCGGTGGCCGAGGCATTCTCGCTCGACTCGATCTCAGCGACGAGGAAGTCGTTGCCGAGACCGTGGTGCTTGGTGAGACGGCGATGCATACCGACGCCACCTTAGGTCAGGGAGGCGACGAGGGCAGGGGCGACTTCCGAAACCGGATCGGCTTCCACCCGCATCCATTCCACCCGCGGGTCGCGACGGAACCAACGCTCCTGCCTCACGGCGAACTGTCGCGTGCGCCGGATCGTGGTGGCCACGGCCTCGTCCAGTGACGCACGACCCTCGAGGTGATCGACCATCTCCTTGTAGCCGAGGGCCTGCATCGCCGTGCGTGACATCCCGTGCACCACGAGATCCGCCACCTCTGCGACCAATCCCCGACCGATCATGTCGTGCACCCGCCGCTCGATGCGTTCGGCCAGGGCCGTGCGATCCCACTGCAGTGCCACCTGCCGAACGGCGTTGACGGGATAGGCGTCGACACCGGGTCCGAACGACGAGAACGGTCGGCCACTCCCCTCGCACACCTCGAGGGCGCGCACGATACGACGCCCGTTCGAGGGCTCCATCTTGGCCGCCGCCGAGGGATCGAAGACCGACAATCGCCGATGGAGACTCTCGGGACCTTCGGTCTCGAGCTCTTCTTCCAGTCGCGCACGAACCTCGGGCCATTGTCCGGGAATGTCCAGTTCGTCGACGACGGCGCGCAGATACAACCCCGTTCCACCCACGAAGAGGGGGGTGCCACCACGGCCCTCGATGTCGCGCACGGCTCGCTCGCTCTCGGCCTGGAACCGCGCGACGGTGAACGACTCCGACGCATCGACCACGTCGATCAGGTGATGGGGCACGCTCGCTCGCTCGTCGACCGAGGGCTTGGCTGTTCCGATATCCATCCCGCGGTACACCTGCATCGCGTCGACCGACAGCAACTCGACTCCACGCCGTCGGCCCGCCTCGGACGTGGCGACCGCCATGGCCACCGCCGACTTCCCGCTGGCCGTCGGGCCGAGACTGGCCAAACGGGATCCGGTCACCGCACGCTCACAATGCCGCGACCGGGATGCGGGTTCGATGCGTCGGCTCGGCGAGCAGCTCGCGGAACTCGCCGCGCAGGTGGTGAGGTGCCGCCCCGGTGACGAGAACAGTCGCGTAACTACCGACACGGAGCGAACCGGTGGCCGGAAAGTGCACCAGTTTGTTCTGTCGGGTCCGCCCCGAGATGACGCCGGGGTTCTTCTTCGATGGTCCCTCGATCAGGACCTCCTCGATGCGACCGACGCGAGCCTCGTGCTTCAGCAGCGCGGACCGCTCCACCACCACGCGCAGTCGGGCGAAACGTTCGGCCACCACGGCGGGATCGACGAAACGGTCCACCATGGTCGCGGCCTCGGTGCCGTCACGGGGCGAGAAGATGAACGTGTACGCGTAGTCGTACTCCGCGGCCGCGGCCACCTCGAGAGTGCCCACGAAGTCCTGCTCGGTCTCACCGGGGAAACCCACGATGATGTCGGTGCTGACGGCCAGGTCGTCCACGTGACGACGGGCTTCGCTGAGTCGTTCCAGATAGCGCTCGGCGGTGTATCCGCGGTGCATGACCGACAACAAGCGGTCGCTACCGGACTGCAACGGATAGTGCAGGTGCTCGCACACCGTCGCCGTGTCGCCCATGGCGGCGAAAGTCTCGGCCCGCATGTCCTTGGGGTGCGGACTGGTGAACCGGACGCGCCGGATGCCCGGAACGGCCCCGACGTCACGCAGTAGATCGGCGAACAGCGGGCGTGCGGACACGTCGTGTCCGGCCTTGCGTCGTCCCAGTTGGATGTCGCGTCCGTAGCTGTTCACGTTCTGGCCGAGCAAGGTGACCTCGGTGACCCCCTCGGATGCCAAACGCCGAACGTCCTCCAGCACGTCGTCGTAGGGGCGACTGATCTCGGCGCCGCGGACACTCGGGACGATGCAGAAGGCGCACGAATTGTCGCACCCGATCTGGATGGTGACCCACGCGTCATAACTGGTCGAACGTTTGGCGGGCAACGCCGAGGGGAACAGCGCTTGGTCGTCGAGCACCGCCGCGTCGAGGATCTCGGTGACCGGCCCCGACGTGACCGAGTCGTTCAACAGATCGATGGTGCGATGGACGTTGTGCGTACCCAGCACGACGTCCACCCAGGGCGCGCGATCGCGAACGGTCTCGCGATCCTTCTGGGCCAGACAACCCGACACCACGATCTGACGACCCTCGCGCTCGTTCTTCCAACGTCGCATGGTGCCCAGAGTGCCGTACAACTTGTTGTCGGCGTTCTCGCGAATGCAACAGGTGTTGAGAACCACCACATCGGCCTCGTCCTCGTTCTCGACCGCTCGCAGACCGTCGCTCTCGAGCAGCCCGGCGATGCGCTCGGAGTCGTGCTCGTTCATCTGGCACCCGAAGGTGCGAACGATGTAAGTCCGTGTCGGGGCCTCGGCCATGCCGTGAGGCTATCGGTCAGTCACGATCAGGGTTCGACGAAGTCGCGCAACACGCGGCCACCGGCCATGTGCCGCAAGCGGAACAGGGTCCGCACCTCGATCTGTCGAACCCGTTCACGGGTGATACTGAACGCTTGGCCCACCTCCTCGAGGGTGGCACCCTCATTTCCGTCGAGGCCGAATCTCATCCGCATCACTTCCTGCTCGCGGGCCGGCAGATCGACAAGCACCGCCCTCACCGCCTCACGCATGTCGGCGATCTCCATACTGTCGCTCGGATCGGCCACGTTCGTGGCCGGCAGGTTGTCGGCGAAGGTGACGTCGCTGTCGTCACGAGTGGGTTGGTCGAGGCTCATGGTGTCGGCGGCCAGACTGAACCAGTCCGCCACCCGGTCCGCCGGTTCCCCCAGCGCCTCGGCGATCTCGGCGAGGCGGGGCTCACGGTGCAATTTCTGGGCGAGTTGGCGCTGCATCCGAATCGCCCGGTTGACGTTCTCCATCGCATGGGCGGGCAACCGGATGTTTCGGCTCTCCTCGGCCACCGCGCGCGAGATGGACTGCTTGATCCACCAGGTCGCGTAGGTCGAGAACTTGAAACCCCGACTGTGGTCGTACTTCTCGACGGCCTTCATCAACCCGATGTTGCCGTTCTGGATGGCGTCGGCGAGCGGCATGGTGGTCTTGGTGTAGCGCTTGGCGATGCTGACCACCAGGCGAAGGTTCGCCTGGGTGAGATCGTGACGAGCCCGTCGACCATGGTCGATCATTCGTTTCAAACGGCGGCGCTCGAGATTCGACGCCGATTCCCCCAACTCGGCCAACTCCCGTTCGGCCGACAGTCCGTCGGCGATGCGTCGGCCGAGAAATCGCTCTTCTTCGGCACCGATCAAGGGAATACGGCTGATCTCGTGCAGGTACAACCGAACCGCGTCTTGGCTTCCGTCGTCACCCCCAGCGGGTGACGCACCCGTTCGACCACGACGTTCCTTCTTGTGTTCGACGAGTGGGCGACGCAACTCGCCGGAGTCGTCGAGTTCGAACGACTGGTCCACCGCGATGCCCGCACCTTCGATGGCGGCCCTGATCACTTCGATGATCTCGGGGAGTAATTCGACGTCGTGTAACGCATCGACGATTTCTTCGGTGGAGAGTTCGCCACGACGACGACCGTACGCCATGAGTTCGGACCAGTCGTCGGGATCGAGACCGCGCACGCGAGGAGCGACGTCGGACGAGGGCCCGCGCCGATCTCCGTCGACCACGTCAGTCTCGACTGTCACCCCCACCCCCCGCACGAGTGCCCCGCTCTGCGATCCACATTAGCAATGCTTCGGATGCCGCCGGAGCAAGGCGAGAATCCTCGAGTTCCTCCAGCCGAACACGCGCCTCACGGTCCGCGCGAATCGCATCGGGGTCCGTGACACCGGTTCGTCGCGACAGCACACGACGTACCGCCACCGCGATGAGATCGAAGGCGACCGACATTGGTTCCACGTCCACGTCGGCGACGGCGGCGCGTTCGAGCAGTTCGCGCACCTCGGGATCGGCGAGACCCAAGGCGGTGTCGACCAGATTCGTCGACTCGGCCTGCGACGCGGCGGCCAAGGCGAGGAACGCGCGTCGGGAGACTTCGGAATCGAAGAGTTCCTCGATGAGCCAGGGAGCGATGTCGTCCCACGACTGCAACAACAAGGTGATCGCGACGAATTCAGCGTTCTCGGCCACGCCCATCTCGCGGGTGGAGGACACCCGTACCTCCGGGCGTTCATTGCGCTTCTCGGCCATTCGCGACAGATCAGCCACCGGAAGTCCGACCCGAGTGGCGACCTCGCCGGCATAGAGCTTGCGCACGTTCACGTCGGGATGCTCGTTGATCACTCGCATCGCCTGCTCGGCGACCCGCGCCCGGTCCTCGGGGCTGCGCAACGGCTTGCCCCCCACCACGCGATTGACCCGGAAACCGAGAAAGGGCATGGCCTCTTCTATGGCCGCGGCCAAAGCCGCCGGATCGCTGTTGGCCAGATCGCCGGGATCCTTGCCGTCGGGGAAACGGGCCACGGAAACCTGCACTTGGTACTTCTTCTCCCATTCGTAGAACTTCTCCGCCGCACCCTGGCCAGCGGCGTCGGCGTCGAAGGCCAGAACAACGCGACTCGCGAATCGCTTCAGGATGCGCACATGATCCTCGGTGAGGGCCGTGCCACAGGTGGCAACGGCCCGCGTGACACCGGAACGATGGAATCCGATGACATCGGTGTAGCCCTCGCAGACGATCACCTGATCGGCCTTCACCACGTCGTTCTTGGCCCAGTTCATGCCGTACAACGTCTTGGACTTGAAGTAGATCTTGGTCTCCGAGGAGTTCTTGTACTTGGCCGGGTCACTCGACCCGGGAAGGATGCGACCACCGAACGCCACCGGTTCGCCGGTGTCGGTGAAGATGGGGAACATGATCCGATCACGAAACGCGTCGGTCGGACGCTGACGACTGTTGATGAAGGAGAGACCCACGTCGACCAGCACGTCGTCGGGGATCTTCAGGGACTTCAGGTGCGTGCTGAGCAGGTCCCAGTCCTTGGGGGCGTAGCCCAGTTTGAACCGTCGCGCGACGTCACCGGACAGGCCACGCTGACGCAGGTAGTCGCGAGCCTCACGGGCGTCGGGAGAGGAGAGCAGGCGCTCGTGATACCACTCGACCGCGGCCTCCATGGCCCCCACCAACTTCTTGCGACGTTGACGATCCTGACTTTCGCCACCGGAGGTGTAGGTGAGGGTGATGCCCGCTCGACCCGCCAACTTCTCGACGGCGGTGACGAAATCCACGTGTTCGATCTCCTGAACGAACTTGAAGACGTCACCGCCGGCCTGACAGCCGAAACACTTGTAGCGGGCGGTCTCCTCGCGCACGTTGAACGAGCCACTCTTCTCGGCGTGGAACGGACACAAACCGACCCAGTTGCGACCCGTCTTGCGAAGCGCGACGTATTGCTGGACGACATCGACGATCGATACCGTCGCCCTCACGCGTTCGATGTCCTCCTCGGCGATCGCCATCGCGACCGAGACTAATGCCGGGACGGGTCGTCGTCGTCCGGTGACGAGCGGTCGACCTTCAGCGAGAAGCCGATGGCCGCCGCCAGAACGATCACGATCACCATCAAG
Organism: Actinomycetota bacterium; assembly: GCA_005787025.1. Lineage (GTDB taxonomy): Bacteria > Actinomycetota > Acidimicrobiia > Acidimicrobiales > Ilumatobacteraceae > Casp-actino8. The sequence continues at coordinate 13,412 of SYCH01000256.1, forward strand.
CTGAGCCACGTGGGGATGTGATACCACTCGGCGATCAACATCTTCACCCCCACGAAGGCCAGGATGATCGCCAGACCCTCCTTGAGGAAACTGAACCTCGCGTGTGCATCGGCGAGCAGGAAGTAAAGGGCCCGCAAGCCCAGGATCGCGAAGGCGTTCGACGAGAAGACGATGAATTGCTCACGGCTGACCGCCAGCACGGCGGGCACCGAATCAACCGCGAAGAGCACGTCGGTGAATTCGATGAGGATCAACACCGCGAAGAGTGGCGTGGCCACCCGGACGCCGTTTTGCCGAGTGAACAACTTCTGTCCGTCGAAGTCCGGACTGCTCGGAACGAACCGATTGACGAGGCGCATGAAGCGTCCCGAGGCCGGGTCGACCTCCTCTTCCGACTCCACCACCAACTTGACCGCGGTGTACAACAGGAAAGCGCCGAAAATGTAGAGCACCCAATCGAACTTCTCGATGAGGGCCACCCCGGCGAAGATGAATACCGCGCGCAGCGCCAGGGCACCGAAGACGCCCCAGAACAACACCCGGTGCTGATACTTCGTCGGAATCTTGAAGTGACTGAGGATCAACGCCCACACGAAGACGTTGTCGATGCTCAGGCTTTTCTCGATGAGATAGCCACTGACGTACTCGCCGGCCGCCGCACCACCGAACGCCAGTGCCACCACACCGGTGAAGGCCAAACCGAGGCTGATCCAGATGGTGCTCTCGATGGCGGCCTCGCGGACGTGCACGTCATGGGCCTTGCGGTGCACCACCAGAATGTCGAAGGCCAACAACGCGCAGATGAACGCGATCAAGGTGACCCACGCCCAGCCGGGCACGGACAGTTCGACGAAATTCATCTCGGAGTTGGCCTCGGAAGCCAGTAGGAGGATCCGCATCAGTCGCGACCGAACAGGCCGCCCAGGGCCCCCCCACCACCACCGGCACCCGAATTGCCGGTGCCGAGCATGCCCTGAATCCAACCGACCAATTCGTTCGGGTTACGTGTCTGGGTCCAGACCTTGCCCGGTCCGCTGAACTCGAAGACCAGGCCTTCACCACTCTTGAACGACTGAATGAGCCCGCCGCCACTGGCCTTGCGGATCGCCATTCCCACCGATCCTTCGTAGGCGACCATGTGCCCGGTGTCGACGGTGAGGGTCTGACCCGGGGCCAGATCCCAGGTTTCGAGCGCACCGTAACAACCGAACACCACGAGTCCTTGCCCCTCGGCACGAATGATGAATCCACCCTCGCTGCCGAACATGTTCTTGAAGCCACCCCATTGGGTCTCGATGGCCACGTTCGCGTCGTTGGCGAGCCACGAACCCTTCTGAATGAACAACGGGGTCGCGGGAGTCACGTCGAACGCGATGACGTCTCCGGGCAGTCGCGGGGCGACGTCGACGAAGCCACCTTCAGCCGAAGCCGTGTAGGTGCTCACGAAGAAGCTCTCTCCGCCGAGCGCCGCGCGCTTCAGACTCTTGAGCACACCACCCTCGGCTTTGGACGACAATTCGACGCCCGAGGACATGGTCATCATCGCGCCACTTTCGACGCGCACGGGTTCGTTGGCTCCCAGCGTGATGCGGGCCACCCCGAACGATGGTCCCTGTCGAGTCTGCACCTGCATGTTCGTCCTTCTCCCCGAGACAACCCCGGCTACTTCGTTTCGCTCTTCTTCTTACCACCTGTGGCGGCAATGACCGCCTGCGCCGCGGCCAATCGCGCGATCGGAACCCGGAACGGCGAACAACTGACGTAGTCGAGACCCACTCGGTAGAAGAGATCGATCGATTCGGGGTCTCCTCCGTGCTCGCCGCACACGCCCAGTTTGATGCCGGGCTTGGCCGCGCGTCCACGTTCTGACGCGATCTTGACCAATTCCCCGACACCCGTCTGATCGATCGTCTCGAACGGATTGCGCTTCAACAGACCGTTCTCCAGGTAGGCGGGCATCATGCGACTTTCGACGTCTTCTCGACTGAAACCGAACGTCATCTGAGTGAGGTCGTTCGTGCAGAAACTGAAGAAGTCGGCCTCCTCACTCAGCTCGTCGGCTCGCAATGCGGCACGAGGCGTCTCGATCATGGTGCCAATCGACACCTTGGGCTTCTTCGCCCCCTTCTTCGAGGAGTCGGCGATGCCCTTGACGACCCAAGAACGGGCCAACGCCAACTCCTCGCGGGTCACCGTCAACGGAATCATCACCTCGACGATCGGCTTGCCACCCTTGGCCGCGCACTCGGCGGCGGCCTCCATGAGTGCCTGAACCTGCATGGCGTACAGACCGGGCTTCACGACGCCGAGACGCACCCCACGCGTTCCCAGCATCGGATTGAACTCGGCCCACTCTTCGGCGGCCTTGAGCAATTTGGTCTCCTCGGGCGACAGCCCCACGGTGGCCTTCTTGATCTCGAGTTCATCCACGCGGGGCAGGAACTCGTGCAATGGCGGGTCGAGCAGACGAACCGTCACCGGTAAACCATCCATCGCGTTCAGAATGTCGATGAAATCCTTCTTCTGGACGACACGCAGTTCCTCGAGCGCCGCGGTCTCCTCCTGCGGTGTCTGAGCGAGGATCATCCGTCGCACGACCGGCAGTCGATCGGGGGCCAGGAACATGTGCTCGGTGCGGCACAATCCGATGCCCTCGGCGCCCAACTTACGCGCGTTGGTCGCGTCCTCGCCGGTGTCGGCGTTCGCGCGCACGGACAACTTGCCCTTGCGGACCTCGTCGCACCACTTCAGGATGGTCTCGAACTCTTTGGGGGGCTTGGACGCCGACAATGCCACTTCGCCCAACACGACCTCGCCCGTGGCGCCGTCCAACGAAATGATGTCGCCCTCTTTCACCACCACGGTGCCCGCGGTGAACTGCTTGCCCTCGATTCGGATCGATTCGGCGCCCACCACGGCGGGGGTGCCCCACCCGCGCGCCACCACGGCCGCATGGCTGACCAAACCGCCTCGCGCGGTGAGAATGCCCTGGGACACCATCATGCCGTGAACGTCCTCGGGGCTGGTCTCGCTGCGAACGAGGATGACCTTCTCGCCCCGATCGGCCGCATCGGCGGCATCGTCGGCCGTGAAGTAGACCTTGCCAACCGCGGCACCCGGCGACGCGGCCAGACCCTTGGCGATCACCTGCTTGTCACCGGCCACGAACTGTGGGTGGAGCACCTGGTCCAGGTGCTCAGCGGCCACGCGGGTGATGGCTTCTTCCTTGCCGATCTTCCAGACCTTCTTCGGACCCTTGGTTCCCTTGGTCATGTCGACGGCCATGCGAAGCGCGGCGGCGCCGGTGCGCTTGCCCACGCGGGTCTGCAGCATCC
>SYCH01000257.1 GCA_005787025.1 Actinomycetota bacterium
ACCAACGGAGGACGTAGATCCGGACATGGGGTCAGGCTAACCGTGAGCCCGCGGCGGCACCGAGGCAGATTCTGTGATCAGGGCCACGCGACAGCGTCGAAGTCACTGCCCGCCGGGACCACCACGGCCTGCCCCGCGCGGATCAGTTCCACCCAGGTTCGTCCCGGTGTCAAACCGATCGGATTCCCCTTGGAATCCTCCAGGTTCCACGGGGACATGTTGTCGGGTCGGTTCCAGGTACCTTCGACGACTGTTCCGGCGGAATACACCCAGACCGGACCGGTTCCCACGGTCTGGGCCTCCGGACTGCGCGGATCGGCCGCACTGATCGTGTATTCGCATTGGATCACCACGACGTTGTCGAACGCCACTTGGCTCCCCTCGGCGTCCGCATGAGGCGTGCTGTCGTGGAAACGCAGGAACTTGCCGGTGTCGGCGTTCCACCGCCATGCGGCCCGCATGGAGCCGTCCATGGTGAGTTTCAGACCGGCCACCTCGGTGCCGGTGACGCCGGTCGACGCGTCACGGTACGTGAACTGCGGGGGTGGGGTGCCGCCGCGCCCACCGTCGAGAGCCCAGATGTTGGTCGTCTTGCTGAAGAGGTTGTGGGGAGCTTTTTTGTCCGTGGAGCGGAAGAATCCGCCTCCATTGCTGGCCGCCGAGGCACTCATGTTCACCAGGGACGACTTGCCGATGGCGCTCGTCACCGACGCATTGCCACCACTCCAGAGAAACAGTGGCTTGTTGAGAGATGTCACGAGGTCGATGTCCTGGGTGCGCCCCGACCGTAGAGGTCCGACGGGATCCGATCCCGTGGAATGGAACACGGCGGCGAAACGTGTCCATTTTTCGACGTTCTCCTCGTAGACGATGTCGGCCGAGTTGAGACCGCTTTGTGGACGCGCCCCGGGATGATTGTCGATCTTGGCCACGATGGCCGGACGGACGGCCGCCGCTTCGTCGACCACGGGAAGACCAGTCAAAGGCATCACGGGCACCGGGATCGTCGTCGTGGTGGTCTCGGGGAGCGTGCTCGGGCTCACGGTCGTGGTGGTCTCGGGGACGGTGCTCGGGACGGACGTAGTTGGTGTCGATCCGGAGCTTCCTCCGCCACAGGCCACGAGCCCGATGACGGTCGCGAGGAACATGGTCGAGACACGACGAGCACTAATGGTTGCGTTCATCTTCAGAGCTCTTTCAGCATTGCGATGCGTTGGTCGAGGGGTGGGTGGGTGTCGAACATCCGGTGGAACCAGCCGAGCCGACCCTCGTCGCGAACTCCCGACAAGGGCTGTTCGATCCAGAGATGAGCGGTGGCCATACTCGCCGAATGGGTGGTCGTCGTGTCGGCCTTCAATTTTTCCAAAGCCGAGATCAAACCGGGTGGATACCGCGTCATCTGGCAGGCGGACGTGTCGGCCAGGGTCTCGCGGCGCCGGCTGAGAGCTGCCTGCATCGCCTTGGCGACGATGGGTGCCACCACCAGGAGCACGATGCCGATCAGAGCAAGGGGGTTGGATCCGTTCTGGCGATCCCCGTCCCGACTGACGCGACCCCCGTTCCACCACATCATGCGAAGAGAAAGGTCGGTCACGATGGCGATGGTCCCCACGAGAACCACGGCAATGGTCGAAACCAGAATGTCGTAGTTGCGTATGTGCGACAGTTCGTGGGCCACGACCCCTTCCAGCTCCACGCGATTCATCTTCTCGAGCAGGCCGGTGGTGACGGCGATGGCGGCGTGTTGCGGATTGCGCCCCGTCGCGAAGGCGTTCGGGGCCGGATCGTCGATGATGTAAACGGCGGGCTTCGGAAGTCCACTGGCGATGCACAAACCATCCACGAGATTGTGCAGACGTTGGTACACGGCCGGGTCGGCCGGTACCGCGCGACTCACGCGCAAAGCGATCCGATCCGACTTCCAATACGAGACACCGGCGGTCACGGCGGCGATGATGAACGCGATGGCGGTCGGTAATGGTCCCCCACCGATCAGGGTGCCCACCACCAAACCGATGGCCACGGTGACGACGACGAACACCGCGATCAGGATCACGCTGCGACGCTTGTTGGCGCGAATCTCCTCGAACACGGTCAGAACTTGACTTCGGGAGCCACGCGGGCCCCGTCTTCGGCTTCGAAGAACTCGCGTCGGGTGAACGAACCGAACTTTGCGACGACCAAAGTGGGGAAAGTGTCCAACTTGTTGTGGTAGCCGAGCACGCTGTCGTTGTAGAACTGACGCGCGTACGCGACACGACCCTCGGTGGCGCTCAGTTCTTCCTGGAGCGCGAGAAAATTCTGATTCGCTTTCAAGTCGGGGTACGCCTCGGAGAGGGCGAACAACTGTCTCAGCGTGCCACTCAAAAGATTGTCGGCCGCGGCTTGAGATCCGGGGTTGGGTGCCGCCGACATGGCCGCACTGCGGGCCTGAATGACCGCGTCGAACGTCTTCTGTTCGTGCGTGGCGTACCCCTTCACGGTCTCCACAAGATTGGGGATCAGGTCCAGGCGACGTTTCAGTTGGACATCGACCTGCGACCAGGCATTGTCGACCTGGTTCCGGCTACGGACCAAGCCGTTGTACAGCACGATGCCGATGATGGCCACCAAAAGGACGATGCCGATGATGAGAATGGTCATCTGACCAGCATACGGCGAATCGAGTTGCTGGCGAGGGCACGCAGGCGTTTGGCGATCGACCACCAGGCTCGGATTCGTCCGTGGCGGACCGGGGCCACGCGCACCGAATGACTCGACAGAACACGTCGATAGATCTCCTCGTACCGGAGGGCGAGATTCTTCATCGAGAAATCGGTCGCCCGACGAGCACCGCGCTCGACGAGTGCGGTCGCCAGTTCGGGATCGTCGAGAACCCGGCGCAGACCCGCCTCCAAGGCGGCTATGTCGGCCGGCTCCACGAGAATCGCATCGATCATGTTCGTCGCCACGTTCATGTAGCCGTCGAGAGAACTCGCGACGATCGGTGTGTTGGCGGCCATGGCTTCGATCAGTACGACGCCGAAACTCTCGCCGCCGAGTGATGGTGCGCAAAACACCGCCGCTTGTCGCAGCCGGCTGGCCTTCTCGGCGTCGCTGATGCGTCCGAGCCATTGCACCCGTGAGTCTCCGGCCCATTCACGCTCGAGCCGATCGGTCTCGGGACCATCGGATGCGATCCACAGATCGACGTCATCGGGCATCGTCGCGTGGGCCTTCAGGAGGTATTCGAGACCCTTACGGGGCTCGTGGCGACCGCAGAAGAAGATGGCCCGACGGCTGGCTTTCGGCTCGTTCGGAATCGGCGCGAATCGCTCGATCTCGACGCCGTTCGGGAGGATCTCGTATTCGCCTCCGAGGTAACGCTCGGCGAGGAGGACCGCGTCCTTCGACACGGCGACCCGGTGCTCGATGGCCGAGGCAAAGGCTTTCAACGGGGCGTTCAGGTACTTGTAGCTCGCGCTTTCTCCGGCGGCGTGAAAGGTGGCGACGATCGGCGCCATCTGCATGACCAGCGAGGTGAAGGTGGGGCCGGGCGACAGTGGCTCGTGGAGATGAAGGATGTCGAATTCCTCGTCCTTGAGGACGCGAATGGTCCGCAGCGAGGCCGAGGGATCCGGTGCCAACGGCGCCACCGATCCGTTGGCCGCGGTGGGAAGGGAGGCTCCGAGCGGAGTGACGAACGTGTCCGGGGGCGCGCCATCGCACGGACCGAGCACGCGGACTTCATGACCCATTCGACGCAATTCGCGGGCCAGACCCATGACCTGACCCTGGACGCCGCCGGGAGTGGTGAGACTGTACGGGCACAACAAGCCGATTCGGAGACGGTCGGGCGCGGGCACGAGGACCCAAGATACCGAAAGATCACTGCGCCTCGGTCTCGGCCATTGAGGTACCGTCGCTTCATGTCGCTCGTGTCCGACTCGAAGACCGCCCTTCCCGCACTGTCGATCGTCGCTTCACCGGGTAAGCGTCGTGCGATTCTGGAATTGGCCCAAGAGGCGGA